>JAHZLQ010000056.1 GCA_022599775.1 Gammaproteobacteria bacterium | reverse complement strand
GTGAAGGAAAGGTCCGTTTTCATGCCCGACAAGCCGACTTTCGCCCCGCTCGACGAATCCTGCCCAGATCAGCGCGGTCAAAAAATAACCACACCAGAACGCAGCAGGTGGCCTGCGTTTTCAAGTCCGACAGGCTGCTAGGCCCTGCAAGGGCCGGGGCCTCGGCGCTCCACCTCGGTGCAAAGCGCGCACCATCGGCGCGCATCGCAATGCGGCCCGGCCCTGCAAGTTATTGATGTCGCTGAGCCGAAGCCTGGCACGAGACGTGCGTTACCTCTGATGACCGATTCCCGGCCAATGGCGGCCGAGGGTCGACCCAATTTTCGCCATCCGCAGCACGGGTGGCATGGACAACGGCGTCCATGACCGGTTTCCCCGGCTCATGGGCGCTTTTTTTTGGGCCGCGACAGCCCCTCAATGATTCAGACCGGAACGAGCAATGCGCCCGACCAGCGTCCAGAAACAGACCCGCTTCACCCAGCCCGCCCGCCGCCTGTGGGCGGGTGCCGGCCTCGCAAGCCTGCTGCTGCTCGGCGCCTGCGGCAACAAGGATGACGCCGCATCGCCGTCTCCGCAGGCACAGCAGACCGCCGCCGATATCGCCAAAATCGAAAAGCCGGACCTCAAGTTCGGATTCATCAAGCTGACCGACATGGCGCCGCTGGCGATCGCCTACGAAAAGCAGTATTTCGAGGATGAAGGCCTGTATGTGCAGCTGGAGGCTCAGGCCAACTGGAAGGTGCTGCTCGACGGCGTGATCGGCGGCCAGCTCGATGGCGCGCACATGCTCGCCGGCCAGCCGCTGGCCTCGACCATCGGCTTCGGCACCCAGGCCAACATCATCACGCCGTTCTCGATGGACCTGAACGGCAACGGCATCACCGTTTCCAACGCGGTATGGGACGCGATGAAGGCGCACGTGCCGATGAAGGACGGCAAGCCGGTGCACCCGATCAGCGCCGCCGCGCTCAAGCCGGTGGTCGACGACTACCGCTCGCAGGGGCGCCCGTTCAAGATGGGCATGGTGTTCCCGGTGTCCACCCACAACTATGAGCTGCGCTACTGGCTCGCGGCCGGCGGACTGAACCCGGGCTATTACGCACCGGACAAGGGCGATACCGCCGGCCAGATCAAGGCCGATGTGCTGCTGTCGGTAACACCGCCGCCGCAGATGCCGGCCACCTTGGAGGCCGGCACGATCTACGGCTACTGCGTCGGTGAGCCCTGGAACCAGCAGGCCGTGATCAAGGGCATCGGCGTGCCGGTGATCACCGACTACGAAATCTGGAAGAACAACCCGGAAAAGGTCTTCGGCATCCGCGAGGACTTCGCCGAGAAATATCCGAACACCACCAAGGCCATCGTCAAGGCCCTGATTCGCGCGGCCTACTGGCTGGACGAAAACGACAACGCCAATCGCGAGGAGGCCGTGGAGATCATCTCGCGCCCGGCCTATGTCGGCGCTGATCAGGACGTCATTGCCAACAGCATGACCGGCACCTTCGAATACGAGAAAGGCGACAAGCGCGAGATTCCGGACTTCAACGTTTTCTTCCGCTACAACGCGACCTATCCGTACTACTCCGATGCCATCTGGTACCTCTCGCAGATGCGCCGCTGGGGCCAGATCGCCGAGGCCAAGCCGGACCAATGGTTCGTCGACACCGCGAAGAAGGTGTACCGCCCGGACCTCTACGCCTCGGCGGCACAGGCCCTGATCGAGGAAGGCCAGATGCAGGCGTCCGACTTCCCGGACTTCGCCACCGAGACCGGCTTCAAACCGGCCACCGCCGAGTTCATCGACGGCATCGAGTACGACGGCCGCGAGCCGAACGCCTACCTGCAACGCTTCGATATCGGCCTCAAGGGCGATGAGTCGCCCTGAATTCACTGATTTTTCGGTGCCCGCAGGTGCGGATACACGTTTCATGTTTGAACGCTTCACGACACACATTCCGATACGGGTTCGCTCGACGAATCCACCAGTAACGAGGTACGGCGCATGAACACTCAAGCCCTTGCGGGCCGCTCACCGATGGCGTTTCGCCAGATCGGTCAACGGCTGCTCAGACAGACATGGGAGCGTCTGCAGACGCTGCCAACGGACGCGGCGAAATCGCTGCCCAAGCTGATCGCGCCGCTACTCGGGCTGTGCGTGTTCCTGCTGCTGTGGCAGGTGCTGGCCGCGCGCGTGGAGACCTCGCTCGGCAATTTCCCGGGGCCGACCGAAGTCTATGAACAGGCCAGCAATCTGTGGGCCGAACACAAGGCTGAAATGGAGCGTGCCGACGCCTTCTACGCACGCCAGGAAGTCCGCAACGAAGCCTTGCTGGCACGCAACCCGAACGCCGATGTGCGCATTCGTGATTACACCGGCAAGCCCACCTTCATCGACCAGATCGGCACCAGCCTGATCACCGTGGCCACCGGCTTTCTGATCGGCTCCGCGATCGCGATTCCTTTGGGCATCCTGATCGGCCTGTCGCCGACGATGTACGCGGCGATGAATCCCATCATCCAGCTGCTGCGCCCGGTGTCGCCACTGGCCTGGCTACCGCTGGTGACGATCGTGGTGGCCGCCACCTACCAGAGCGCCGACCCGCTGTTCGCCAAGTCCTTCCTGGTTTCGGCGATCTGCGTGCTGCTGTGCTCGCTGTGGCCGACGCTGGTCAACACTGCCGTCGGCGCCTCCAGCGTCAGCAGCGATCTGGTCAATGTGTCGCGCGTGCTGCGCCTGAGCAAGCTCACCCACATCGTCAAGATCGTGCTGCCGTCGTCGGTGCCGATGATCTTCGCCGGCCTGCGCCTGTCGCTGGGCGTGGCCTGGATGGTGCTGATCGCCTCGGAAATGCTGGCGCAGAACCCCGGCCTCGGAAAGTTCGTGTGGGACGAGTTCCAGAATGGCAGCTCCCAGTCTCTGGGCCGGATCATGGTCGCCGTCGTGGTGATCGGCATGATCGGCTTTCTGCTTGATCGCGGGATGCTCGCGCTGCAACGCGCGGTGTCCTGGGACAAGACCGCCATCCTGCGCTGAGGCCGAGCCATGAACAGCAAAATCGGACACCTTGAGCTTTCCCACATCGGCATGGATTTCCCGACGCCGAACGGCCCGTTCTGCGCGCTCGACAACGTCGACCTGCACGTCGCCAAGGGTGAGTTCATCAGCCTGATCGGACACTCCGGCTGCGGAAAATCGACGGTGCTCAACATCGTGGCCGGCCTGTACAAGGCCACGCGCGGCGGCGTGATCGTGGACGGTCGCGAAGTCGACAGCCCCGGCCCGGAACGCGCCGTGGTGTTTCAGAACCACTCACTGCTGCCGTGGCTCACGGTCTACCAGAACGTGGAACTGGCGGTGAAGCGCGTGTTCCGCGGCAAGAAGAACAAGGCGCAGATTCGCGAATGGGTCGAGCAGAACCTGGAGATGGTCCAGCTCACGCATGCGCGTGACAAACGGCCCAATGAAATCTCTGGCGGCATGAAGCAGCGCGTGGGCATCGCCCGCGCGCTGGCGATGCAGCCGCAGATCCTGCTGATGGATGAGCCGTTCGGCGCGCTCGACGCACTGACCCGCGCCTCCCTGCAGGACTCGTTGATGCAGATCCAGGCGCAGCTCGGCAACACCGTGCTGATGGTCACGCACGATGTGGACGAAGCCGTGCTGCTGTCCGACCGCGTGGTGATGATGAGCGTGGGACCGCGCGCCGGCATCGCCAAGGTGATGCCGGTGGACCTGGAGCGTCCGCGTCATCGACTGGAGCTGGCCGAAAGCCCGGCCTACCACCACGCACGCGCGGAAATCCTGCACTTCCTGCATGACGGCCACGGCGCGGCCAGCGCACCCGCGCAGGCGCCGGACGAGGCGCCGCCGGACGAGCCTGCCGATGACGAACCGGCGGTCGTCGACGTCAGCGCCACCGTGGCCAAGGACGCAGCACCGCCGCCGGCCGCGGCCAGCGCCGCGCACGTCGAGGAACCCCGTAGCCGCATCTTCCGGATGCGCCCCAAGAAAGTCGCCAACGGTTGAACCGTCGGCGCCCGGCGATCCCGGCGCGCCGCGAATCGGACCGATGGAGGTCAAGCAGATGAGTCTCAAGATTGTGATGGTCGGCCACGGCATGGTCGGACAAAAATTTCTCGAATCGCTGGAACCGCTGAAGCTCAAGGCCAGCGTAACGGTGCTGTGCGAGGAAGCGCGGCCGGCCTACGACCGTGTGCAGCTGTCCTCGTTCTTCAGCGGCACCACGGCCGAAGCGCTGTGCCTGGTGCCGGAACAGTTCTTCGAACGCACCGGCTACGTGCTGCAGCTCAGCGCCCGTGCGGTCGCGATCGACCGCCAGGCCAAGACCGTCACCAGTTCCAAGGGTGACGTGCTCCCGTACGACGTACTGGTGCTGGCGACCGGAAGCTATCCCTTCGTGCCGCC
The DNA here is from genome assembly GCA_022599775.1 of Gammaproteobacteria bacterium. Classification (GTDB taxonomy): domain Bacteria; phylum Pseudomonadota; class Gammaproteobacteria; order Nevskiales; family Nevskiaceae; genus Banduia. The sequence goes on along the minus strand of JAHZLQ010000056.1, from coordinate 12,264 downwards.
CGTAACGGGGCGCGACCGTGAGCATTGCTATGTCTATCGCACCCTCGACGATCTGGAATCGATCAAGGCCGGTGGCGCGCAGTCAAACATCGGCACCGTGGTCGGCGGCGGACTGCTCGGCCTGGAAGCGGCCAAGGCGCTCAAGGATCTGGGACTGCAGACGCATGTAGTCGAATTCGCGCCGCGCCTGATGGCGGTGCAGGTGGACGACAGCGGCGGCGCCATGCTGCGCGGCAAGATCGAAGCCCTGGGCGTGGGCGTGCACACGCAGAAGAACACGCGCGAAATCGTGGATGGCGAGCATGCGCGGCACCGCATGAACTTTGCGGACGGCTCGCATCTGGAGACCGACCTCATCGTGTTTTCGGCCGGCATCCGCCCACGTGACGAACTGGCGCGCGAATGCGGGCTCGAAGTCGGTGCGCGTGGCGGCATCGTCGTCGACGGCGCCTGCCGCACCTCGGACTCGTCGATCTTCGCGATCGGCGAGTGCGCGAGTTGGAGCAACCGCGTGTTCGGCCTGGTCGCGCCCGGCTACCAGATGGCGGATATCGCCGCACGCTGGATCGCCTACGAGTCACCGGACACCGAAATTGAACTCGATGCCCAGGCGGCCGCCGCGCGTGACGACGGCGCCCTGGCGCGACCGGTGGAATTCGCCGGCGCCGATATGAGCACCAAGCTCAAACTGCTGGGCGTGGACGTGGCCTCGATCGGCGACGCCCACGGCGCGACGCCCGGTGCGCTCAACTACGTATTCACCGACGAAGCCGCCGGCAGCTACAAGAAACTGGTGGTGTCGGCGGACAGGAAGCGGCTGCTCGGCGCGGTGCTGGTCGGCGATGCCGAGGACTACGGCAATCTGCTGCAACTCGCGCTCAACGGCATCGATCTGCCGGAGCATCCCGAGGATCTGATCCTGCCGGCGCGCAGTGGCGGCAAGCCCGGCCTGGGCGTGGACATGCTGCCGGACAGTGCGCTGATCTGCTCCTGCAACGCCGTGTCCAAGGGCGCGCTGTGTGCCGCCGTCGACGCCGGTTCCACCACCATCGCCGCACTCAAGAAAGGCACCAAGGCGGCAACCTCCTGCGGTGGCTGCGCACCCCTGCTCAAGCAGGTGCTGGATTCGGAACTCAAGCGCCGCGGCGTCACCGTCAACAATCATCTCTGCGAGCACTTCGCCTACTCGCGTCAGGAGCTGTTCCACCTGATCAAGCTGGGCGAGCTCAAGACTTTCAACGACGTGCTCGTCAAGCACGGCCAGGGACGCGGTTGCGACATCTGCAAGCCGGCCGTCGCCAGCATTCTGGCGTCTACCTGGAACGAGCACATTCTCAAGCCCAAGCTCGCCAGCCTGCAGGACACCAACGACTACTACCTGGCGAACATGCAGAAGGACGGTACCTACTCGGTGGTGCCGCGCGTGCCGGGCGGCGAAATCACCCCGGACAAGCTGATCGTGCTGGGCCGCGTGGCGCAGCGTTTCGGCCTGTACACCAAGATCACCGGCGGCCAGCGCATCGACCTGTTCGGCGCGCGCGTGGAGCAACTGCCCCTGATCTGGAAGGACCTGGTCGAGGCCGGCTTCGAATCCGGACACGCTTATGGCAAAGCCATGCGCACCGTCAAATCCTGTGTCGGCAGCACTTGGTGCCGCTACGGCGTGCAGGATTCGGTGAGCATGGCGATCAAAATCGAGGAGCGCTATCGCGGCATCCGCAGCCCGCACAAGATCAAGCTCGCGGTGTCCGGCTGCACGCGCGAATGCGCGGAGGCGCAGAGCAAGGACGTGGGCGTGATCGCCACCGAAAAGGGCTGGAACCTGTTCGTCGGCGGCAACGGCGGCATGAAGCCGCGCCACGCCGAACTGCTGGCCACTGACATCGACGACGCCACGCTGCTCAAGTACATCGATCGCTACCTGATGTTCTACATCCGCACCGCCGATCGCCTGCAGCGCACCGCAGTGTGGATGGAGAACATCGAAGGCGGGCTGGACTACGTCAGGCAGGTGGTCTGCGAGGACGGCCTCGGCATCGCCGCCGAACTCGAAGCCGACATGCAGCATCTGGTCACGACCTACGCCTGCGAGTGGAAGCAGGCGATCAACGACCCGGCCACGCTCAAGCGCTTCCGCCACTACGTCAATTCGCAGGAACCGGACAACACGATCGAACTCGTCGACGAGCGCGGCCAGGTCCGCCCGGCGCGTCCCGACGAGCGCAAGCCCGCGGTGGAGGCGGAGGCCACCTCATGACGCCGAGCGCGAACTGGACCTACGTCTGCGAAGTCGAACGCATCGTCCCCAACACCGGCGTCTGCGCCAAGGTCGGCGAGCGCCAGGTCGCGGTGTTCCGAACGGCCCTGCCGGACGGCAGCGGCGAATCGGTGCACGCCATCGACAACATCGATCCGCGCTCCGGCGCTTCGGTCATCTCGCGCGGACTGGTCGGCGATATCGGCGGCCGGCTGGTGGTCGCCTCGCCGATCTACAAGCAGCACTACGTGCTCGAAAGCGGTGAGTGCCTCGAAGACGAAGCCCTGTCCGTGCGCAGCTATCCGGTGCGCGTGGCCGACGGCATGGTTCTGGTGAAAGGTTCATGAGCACGCGGCCGCGGCTGGTGATGATCGGCAACGGCATGGCCGGCATCCGCCTGCTGGAGGAATTGCTCAAGCGCGCGCCACAGGCTTTCGACATCACCGTGATCGGTGCCGAGCCGCGTGGCTGCTACAACCGTATCCTGTTGTCGCCGGTGCTCGCCGGCGAAAAGACCGTGGACGACATCATCACCCATCCGCCGGAATGGTATGTCCGTCAGGGCGTGCGGCTGCTGTCCGGCGAACGCGTCACCCACATCGACCGCGAGACGCGCCGGGTCACGACCGCCAGCGGTCTCGACATCGGCTACGACCGGCTGGTGCTCGCCACCGGTTCCCTACCGTTCGTGCCGCCGATCGACGGACGCGATCACCCGGGCGTGATCTGTTTTCGTGACGTCGACGATGTGCAGGCCATGCTCGAAGCCGCGCGCGTGCATCGCCACGCCGTCGTCATCGGCGGCGGCGTGCTGGGCCTGGAAGCAGCCTGCGCGCTGCGCCTGCGCGGCATGGAGATCACGGTGATCCATCGCGCTGCCTGGCTGATGGAACGCCAGCTCGATCCCCAGGCCGCGCAGCTGTTGCAACGCAGCCTTGAGGATCGCGGCCTTGAATTCCGACTGAATGCGGACACCGTCGCCGTCGAGGGTGCCGAGCGCGTGCAGGCACTGCGCTTCGCCGACGGCGACCGCCTCGAGACCGACCTGGTGGTGATGTCGGTCGGAATTACGCCAAACGCCAAACTTGCACGCGAAGCCGGCCTGCACTGCGAACGCGGCGTGGTCGTCGACGACAGCCTGCTCACCAGCGATCCGATGATCCATGCGCTCGGAGAATGTGTGCAGCATCGAGGCATCTGCTACGGTCTGGTGGCGCCTCTGTACGAGCAGGCCGTGGTGCTGGCGCAGCAACTGCTCGGAACGGATCTGGGCGTGCGCTATGACGGCTCCCTGCTCGCCACCAAGCTCAAGGTCACCGGTATCGACGTCTTCTCGGCCGGGCGGCATGACGGTGGCGAGCACTGCGAAGACATCGTTTACCGCGATGCACGCCACGGAATCTATCGGCGGCTGGTGGTCGAGGATGGGCGCCTGGTCGGCGGCGTGCTCTACGGCAATACCGCGGATTCGGCCTGGTACCTCGACCTGATTCAACAGCGGGCACCGCTGGGCGCGCTGCGCGAGCATCTGGTGTTCGGTCGCGAGCTGGCGGAAGCCGCCTGATCCTGCCGTGACCCGTGCGCGCGACTCTCGCCCCATCCGCCACCAGCACGCGATCCCCGGCATGAATCCGTCCACCGCCGTACGCACGACCTGTCCGTACTGTGGAGTCGGCTGCGGCGTGCTCGCCAGCGTCAACAGCAACGGCGGCACCGAGGTGAGCGGCGATCCCACGCATCCCGCCAACTTCGGGCGGCTCTGCGTCAAGGGCGCAGCGCTCGGCGAAACCATGGACCTGCACGGCCGCCTGCTGCATCCGGCGCTGCGCCCCACGCGCGACTCCGCGGCGCTGCAGCGCATCAGCTGGGATGAGGCCGCGTCGCGCATCGCCGGCCGCTTCTCGCAGATCATCGCCGAACACGGCCGCGAGGCCGTGGCCCTGTACGTCTCGGGACAGTTGCTGACCGAGGACTACTACGTCGCCAACAAGTTCGTGAAGGGCTATCTCGGCAGCGGCAACATCGACACCAATTCGCGGCTGTGCATGTCCTCGGCCGTGGCCGCCCACAAACGCGCCTTCGGCGCCGACCTGGTACCGGTGTGCTACGAGGATCTGGAACAGGCGGACCTGATCGTGCTGGTGGGCTCGAATACCGCCTGGTGCCACCCGGTGATCTACCAACGCATCGCGGCGGCGCGCGCGGCACGTCCGTCGATGAAGCTGGTGGTGATCGACCCGCGCCGCACGGCCACCTGCGAACAAGCCGACCTGCACCTGCCGATCACACCGGGCACCGATGTCTGGCTGTTCAACGGCCTGCTCGCCTATCTGCGCCGCGAGGGACGCTTCAATTTCGGTTTCCTGCGCGACCACACCCATGGTGAAAACGAAACCGTGGACGCGGCCGAACTCAGTGCCGGCAATCTCGACGAAGTGGCGCGCGTGTGTGGACTGGACCCGCAGGCCCTGCTCGACTTCTATCGGCTGTGGGCCGATCACGAACGCGTGGTCACGGCCTTCTCGCAGGGCGTCAACCAGTCTTCGGCCGGCGTCGACAAAGGCAACGCGATCATCAACTGCCACCTCGCCACCGGTCGTATCGGCATGCCCGGCGCCGGCCCGTTCTCGATTACCGGCCAGCCCAATGCCATGGGCGGCCGCGAGGTCGGCGGCCTCTCCAACCAGCTCGCCGCGCACCTCGAACTCGAAGATCCGGATCATCGCGATCTGGTGCGTGGTTTCTGGGGCAGTCCCGAAATCGCCGACAAACCCGGCCACAAGGCGGTCGACCTGTTCGAAGCGATTTACGACGGTCGCGTCAAGGCCGTGTGGATCGTCGCCACCAATCCGGTGGTCAGCCTGCCGGACGCCGACCGGGTCCGCGCGGCGCTGAAACGCTGCGAGTTCGTGGTGGTCTCCGAGGTCAATCGCGATACCGACACCAGCGATCTCGCCGATGTCCTGTTGCCGGCCGCGGCCTGGGGCGAGAAGGACGGTACCGTCACCAACTCCGAACGTCGCGTCTCGCGTCAACGCGCGTTCCTGCCGATGCCCGGGGAAGCGCGACCCGACTGGTGGGCGATCAGTGAGGTCGCCAAATACATGGGCCATGCCGAATCCTTCAGCTATGCCTCAGCCCACGAAGTCTTCGTCGAACATGCCCGCCTGAGCGGCTGGGCGCAGGATCGCGCGCCGCGGATGTTCGATCTGTCCGGTTTGGCCGAACTCGACGCCGTCGGCTACGACCGACTCGAACCCGTGCAATGGCCGTTACGCGCAGGGCAGACACAAGGCCTGCAGCGGCTGTTCGAAGACCATCGCTATGACACTGCAGACGGACGCGCCCAACTGGTTCCGCTGATCCCACGGCTACCGCAGCATCGCGCTGACAGCGAATATCCGTTCGTGCTCAATACCGGACGCGTGCGCGACCAGTGGCACACCATGTCGCGCACCGGCAAAGCGCCGCGGCTGGCCACGCACATGCTCGAGCCCTACGTCGAAATCCACCCCGACGATGCGGCGGCGCTCGGCCTGAACGAGGGCGAGCTGGCACGCGTCTCCACCCGCTGGGGCCGTTGTACCGCGCGCACCCGCGTCACCGATTCGATCCCGCCACAACAGCTGTTCATTCCGATCCACTGGAACGGCCAGACCGCCGCCGAGGCACGCGTCGGCGCGGTGGTCAATCCCGTGGTCGATCCGCTGTCGGGCGAGCCCGAGTTCAAACATACCCCGGCGCGCATCGAAGCACGGCCGGCGCACTGGCATGCCTTTCTGCTGATTCGCGCCACCGCGACAGCGGATGCGCTGCGCGCCCGATTCGATCGCGAATCACTGTGGTGGACCCGCATTCAAGGGGCGGATTTCGTGCGCTTCGAGCTCGCGGGCACGGCCGAGCCGGACGACTGGGCACGCTGGGCGCAAAGTCTGTTCGCATTGCCCGCACAAGCCGACTGGATCGAAACCAGCGACCCGGCACGCGGCCTGTACCGTGGCGCCTGGGTCGAGGATGACCACCTCGCCTCCTGCCTATTCGCCTCACGCCGACGTGACACGCTGCCATCACGAGACTGGCTGAGCAGCCTGTTCGGACAAGTTCAGCTACATCCGTCACAGCGCCTGTCGCTACTGGCCGGACGGGCGCCGGGCCCGCAGGTCGATCATGGACCGACCGTCTGCGCCTGCTACAACGTCGGCCGCAATACGATTGTGGACGCGATTCGCAAGGACGGTCTGAAGACCCCCGAAGCACTCGGCGCCAAGCTCAAGTGCGGCACCAACTGCGGCTCCTGCGTGCCGGAACTGCGGACGCTGATTGCATCGAACTGACGGGCCTGCGTCGTCGCTGCGGGCAATGGTTCGGCGAAAAGCCTTGGTTTCGCGCAAAGACGCAAAGCCGCGAAGAAGAAGCTCAAAAACAGAAACGCTTTTCTTTCATTCTTTCTCGGCGTCTTTGCGCCTCTGCGCGAAACCCAAAGCTCTATCCGGCCTCAGGCGGCGGCCTCGCGCAGATAGGGCGGCGCCTCGCTGCCGAGCAGCTGGCGCACGCCGCGGGAGATCTCGTCGACCAGCACTTCCTCGCGACCGGCTTCCAGCGCATCGAGCAACTGCCGCGTCACCTCTTCCGGCGCCGTCTTGGGCGCCTGCACGCCGCTGGCCATGTCGGTGTCGATGAAGGCCGCGTGCACAGCCAGTACCTGAGTGCCCTGCTTGCGCAGCTCGTTGCGCACCGCATTGGTCAGCGACCATTCGGCCGACTTCGACGCGCAATAGCCGCCGATCTGCGACATGTTGAGCCAGCTCAGCACCGACAGCAGGTTGACGATCGCGCCGCCGCCACCCGCCGCCAGCAGCGGCGCGAAGGCCGTGCACATGCTGGCGGTGCCGAAGAAGTGCGTGTCGAACTGCTGGCGCGCGGCCTCGATCCCGGCCGCGGTCAACAGCCGCCCCGGCCGCAGGATGCCGGCGTTGTTGATCAACAGGTTCACGTCCGGGCAGGCCCGCGCGGCCTCGCTGACCTGCGCGGGGTCGGTGATGTCGAGTCGCACCGGCACCACGCCGTCCAGCGTGATGTGCGCCGGATCGCGCGCGGCCGCATACAGCTTGCCGACGCCGCGCGCCTGCAGCGCCTTGGCGATCGCCAGGCCGAGTCCACGGTTGGCGCCGGTCACGAGCGCAACGCTGTTTTCGATTTTCATCGGGGTTTCTCCGTCAATCATTGGCTTGGGGGCTGCCGGCGGCGGACGAGCGCACCGCCGCGATCAGGACGAACGCAGCGATGAAGCTCAGCGACAGCAGCAGGAAAACGTCGCCGAAGCTCAGCGCCAGTGCCTCGTGGGCACCGAGCCGGGCCAGCAGCGCCCGCGCCGCCAGGGCGGCGCGCGCTTCGTCGACGAAATGGGAATCGAGCGCGGCCTGCACCGCCTGCAGGCGCGCGTCCACGACCTCGCGCGCCGGCCGCATCTGCGCGGCGAAGGCGGCAGCGTGGCGCTCGAAGCGCTCGTAGAACAGCTGCGTGTTGATCAGCGCCAGACCGATGGCACCGCCGAGATTGCGCATCACGTTGACCAGGCCGCTGCCGACCTTGAGGTCCGCCGGGCCGAGCTGCGCCAGCGCCAGATTGGTGATCGGCACGATGCAGAACATCGAGGCGAAGCCGCGCAGCGCCTGCGGCAGCAGCAGCTCCCAGAAGCCCCACTGGTCGCCGATGCCGTGCAGCAGCCAGGTGCTGATCGCGAACAGGCCGAAACCGATCGACAGCTGCGTGCGCACGCCGATGCGGCGCGACAGGATGACGATGCTGGGCGTCGAGAACAGCTGGAAGATACCGACCACGAACACCGTGGTGCCGATGTCCAGCGCGTCCCAGCCGCGCACCGTGCCGAGGTACAGCGGCGTCAGGTAGATCGCGCCGTACATGCCGGCGCCGAACACGAAACTGAGCGTGCAGGCCAGCACGAAGTTGCGCTGCGCGAGCAGGCGCAGCTCGACGATCGGCGAGGCGTAGCTGAGGCTGCGCCAGATGAACACCGCGCCCGACAGCATCGCCGCGATGAACAGCTTGCGGATGCCGGCATCGCCGAACCAGCCATGGCGCGGCCCTTCCTCCAGCGTGTACTGCAGGCCGCCGAGGAACAGCGCGAGGCTGGCCAGGCCAAGATAGTCGAGGCGCCGCAGCAGACTCCTGTCGGGTTCATCGATGTGCAGGCGGCGCGGGATCAGCAGCGTGATCGCCAGCCCCGGAACCAGGTTGATGAAGAACAGCCAGCGCCAGTCCAGGTGGGCGGTGATCCAGCCGCCCAGCGTCGGCCCCAGCGCCGGCGCCAGCGTGCCGGCCAGGCCCAGGATCGCCGGAATGCGCGCCTGCTTTTCGCCGGTGAACAGGGTGAAGCCGGCGGCGAAGGTGGTCGGCACCATGGCGCCGCCGACAAAGCCCTGGATCGTGCGGAAAAACACCATGGACTCGATGTTCCAGGACAGGCCGCAGCCGATGCTGGCCAGCGTGAAGCCGGCCGCCGACAGCGTGAACAGCCAGCGAGTCGACAGCAGCCGGCTGAGCCAGCCCGACAGCGGGATCATGATCACCTCGGTGATCAGGTAGGCGGTCTGGATCAACGCGACCTGGTCCGAGGTCGCGGCCAGGCCGGCCTGGATCTCGGACAGCGAGGCGGCGACGATCTGGATGTCGAGCAGCGCCATGAACATGCCCAGCGCCATGACCATGAAGGTCAGCATGCGCTGGCGGTCCTCGCGCTGCACGGCCTCGTCGGGCTCGGCGCTTTGCGGCGCTGGCGTGGGCTCGTCCATTCCCGGCTTCTAGCGCGCCGCGACCTGCGCCGCCGCGCGGTCCCGCGTATCGACACTGACCACCACCGACAGGCCGGCACGCAGGCGCTGGGCGGCGGCCGGCTCGGCCTCGAACTCGATACGCACCGGCACCCATTGCACGATCTTGGTGAAGTTGCCGGTGGCGGTCTCGCGGCGTCAACACGGATGTGTATGCGCCTGCGAAGCAGGAACAGCTCGACGCCTTCGAACTCGGCAGCAAGTACACCGCCTTCGGCGGCTACGCCCAGATCAACGGCGCGGTCTATTACTACCTCTACAAGGACAAGCAACTGCTCGGCAGCTTCCCGGACCCCTTGTTCGGACAGCTGCCGGTGCTGCAGAACGCTCCCGAGGCGCGTGTCTACGGCGCGGAATTCGACATCACCGCCGAGCCGCTGGAAGGCCTCTCTATCGTGGCCTCGGGCGCCTACGTCGACACGGAAATCCGCGAATACGAAGGCACGGACGAACTGGGCAACGAGGTGGATTTCGCCGGGCGGCCGTTCAACTACGCTCCCAAGTTCGAGACCAGCTTGCTGCTGCACTACGTACACGGCCTGACCCACACGCTCAACTTCGTCCTCGGGGCAGACTACAACTGGACCGACGACACCAATGCCACGCTGGCTGGTCTGCCGGACTTCCGCATCCCGGAGTATTCGCTGGTCAACGCCCGCATCGGCCTCGAATCCGCCGATGGCCGCTGGAAGGCCGGGCTGTGGGGGCGAAACCTCACCGACACGTTCATCGTCAATAACGTGATCAATCCGGGCGACGACATTTCCCGCCGAACCGGCATGCCGCGCACTTACGGCCTGAGCCTCGCCTATTTCTGGAACCGGTAGCCAGCGCAATCGTCGCGTTCGTTGCATTGCAAGCGAAACAAGCGAAGGCCGCAGTCACCTGTACGCCCGTTTTCAGTGATCTGTCGAGATGTTTGAAACGACGGGCGGTCCGCGCGTAAGACCAAGCAACAGGCGGCACTGGCGTTGCGACGGCGCACCCGCAGTCGTGAAAGACCGAGTTGCTCAACATAACGAGAATGGAGGAGAGAGAACATGCATATCAAGAAGTGGGCGCCGCTGGCCGGCATTCTGTGTCTGGTTGCCGGGCCGGCCATTGCGCAGGAGGCGGAGATCGCACCTGCGGTTGTTGCGGAGCCGATCCGGCTCCGGCTCCGGCTCGATTCGATCAAGCTCGTGACAGCTGCGAGGTTCACTGGATTATATATGACGGCCATCATTTTTCAATCCGGCGACCATGCTCAGCCAAGCCGGTACCGGGCGAGAACCGGTCGCACGACCGGGCCTCAAAGGAGAATCATCTCTATGATGGTATGGACATGACTCAGCCTCTCAAAATCGATTTTGTTTCCGACGTTTCCTGCCCCTGGTACGCCATCGGTTTGGCCTCGCTGGAACGAGCCTTGGATTCGCTGGCACCGGAGCTGACGGCGGACTTGCGCTTTCAGCCGTTCGAGTTGAATCCGCAGATGGGCGCCGAGGGCGAAGACATTGCCGAGCACCTCACGCGCAAGTACGGCTCCACACCGCAGCAACAGGCGCAGATCCGTGAAACGATCCACCAACGCGGCGCCGAAGTGGGGTTCACGTTCACGCCCGGCGGGCGTGGCCGGATCTGGAACACGTTCGACGCGCACCGTCTGCTGTACTGGGCCGAGCAGGAAGGCGCGCCCCAGCAGCATGCCCTGAAGAATGCGCTGCTGGAGGCCTACCACGGCCGTGCCGAAAGCCCGGCGGACCATGAGGTGCTGCTGCGCGCTGCGGCTCAAGCAGGGCTGGATGAACCCAGAGCCCGGGTGGTGCTGGCCGGAGGCGAATTCGCCAGCGAAGTGCGAGAGCGCGAGGCGTACTTCACCTCAAACGGCATCCATTCGGTTCCGGCCGTCATCATCAACGGCAAGCACCTGATTTCCGGCGGCCAGCCCGCCGAAGTGTTTGAGCGGGCCTTGCGACAAATTGCCGACGCGGGCTGACGAGGCCTGCTTTTCACCCCGCGGCTCAAGCGCTAGCAAGGCCTCGAGCGCAGTAGCTTTGCAGCAGGGTCCTAACGGCCATGCCACAAGCGGCACCCCGCAGAATGAATCTGCTGCGGCATGGCCGTTCCCCTCATCCACCGCTCTCCCGCAAGCGGGCGAGGGTCCTGCATCACGCCGCGCGTGATTCACATTAAGCACTATTCGGTGTGTCCCACGACTCCACGCTCAGTCCAGGCACACGTGAAAACTCACGGATATTGTCAGTCACAACGGTCAAGCCGAGCGAACGGGCCTGAGCGGCAATGAGCAGATCATTGGGGCCAACGGGAGTGCCGGCCGTTTCGAGCGCATGCCGGATCGCGGCATAGTCCACATCGCCCGGCGGTTCTAACGGCAAAACCGACAACACGTCGAGAATGGCTTCAACGCGCTCGGACAAACGCGGGGAGCCGCGCTTCAGCAAACCGAAACGCAGTTCGCAGGCGACGATAATGCTGGTGCAGATCGTGTCCTCGCCCAGTTCGCGAATTCGCATGGCAACGGACCCCTGCGGTTGTCGGGCCAATGCCGAAATGGCGTTGGTGTCCAGCAAGTAGCGGTACGCGACGGCCGTCACAGCGCGGGGTCGTCGAGCGCTCGAAGGTCCGTATCGATGTCCGGAAACTCATCGTCCAGGGGGGGCATCGCGGCCAGTACCGCCAGCAGCCCTTGTGCGGGGCGTAGCGGTTCCAGAATCAGATGATCACCCTCGCGACGGAGGATCGCTTCATCGCCGGGTAGCTCATACTCCCGCGGAATTCGGACTGCCTGATTGCGACCATTGCGAAACAGCCTTACATGACGTTCGGTTTCCATGGGGCGCTTCCGACAAATACATAGGCCTTAGCATATGCCTGAACAAATATCCTCGCAATCGGCGCGCCGGAACTGCGGACCCTTGATTACATCGAGCTAACGGACTTGCGTCGTCGTTGCGGGCGACGGTTCGAAAAAAACCTTGGTCTCGCGCAAAGACGCAAAGCCTCGACGTTAACGGACATGGCGACTTTCGCCGCCCCTGATGATGAAAGAGACTCGGAGGTGGAAGGCGGCGGGAAGAGGTTGTGCATTGTTGTGGTGGGCTGGACCCCGACGTTAACGTAACCCGCCGGACCGACTCGCACCCCAGATTGCTT
>JAHZLQ010000055.1 GCA_022599775.1 Gammaproteobacteria bacterium | reverse complement strand
CGCCGAGCTTATCCAGATGCGCCACCCCGGCGCAGGCCGGCCGGTGGGTTTCGCCCTTGATCGGGGCGCGGATCGCGCCACGCCGCGTCAGTTCATAGGGAACGCCCAGTTCGCCGAGCTTGCCGCAGGTGTAGTGCACGACCTCGTCGGTAAAGCCCACGGGACTCGGGATCGCCAGCAACTCAAGCAAGGTCTGCTTGAGATATTCGTGGTCAATGTCCAGCTTCTGCATGTTCTTCATATTTGTATTCACGCGTAATGCTGAACGGAAACAACAGATCCAGAAACCGTTCAGCCGTGGGTTGTGGTTCGTGGTTGGCCAGCCCGGGACGCTCGTTGGCCTCGATCACCACGTAGTCCGGCTTGGCCGGCGACGGCACCAGCAGGTCCAGACCGGTCACCGGAATTTCCAGCGCCTTGGCGGCCTCGATCGCGGCCGCGCACAGACGCGGGTGCAGGATGTGCGTCACGTCGTGCAGGGTGCCACCGGTATGCAGATTGGCGGTCTTGCGTACGGCCAGCTTGCAGCCCTCCGCAAGCACTTCATCCATCTTGTGACCGGCCAGCTTCACCGATCGTTCCGTTTCCGCGTCCATCGGAATCTTCGACTCGCCACCGGTGGCGGCTTCGCGCCGGCGCGACAGCTTCTCGATCAGTTCGCGCACGCTATGGCGTCCGTCGCCGGTGACCACCGGCGGCTTGCGCAGCGCCGCCGCCACCACCTTGTAACCGATCACAACGATGCGCAGATCCTGCCCTGAGCAATACTGTTCGATCAGCACGGTGTCGCCATGGTGGCGCGCACTGCGGATGGCCGTGCGCAGCTCGCGCGCGGTCCGCACGTCCACGCTGATGCCGGCGCCCTGTTCGCCATCGGCGGGCTTGACCACGACCGAACCGTGCGTCTTCAGAAACGCCAGATCCTCGCCGCTGCCGTCGGCGACGCGCTGCTGCGGCACGGACAGTCCGACCTGCGCCAGCAGGCGACTGGTCACACGCTTGTCGGCACAGCGCGACATTGCAATGGCGCTGGTCAGCTCGCACAGCGACTCGCGGCAGATGATCGAACGTCCGCCCAGGGACAGACGGAAATAACCGGCCTCGGCGTCCAGTATCTCGACGTTGATGCCGCGTCGCCGCGCCTCGTCGACGATGATCTTGGCGTAGATGTTGAGCCCTTCATCGGCCTGCACCGTGGGCCCGGTGTACAGCGGCTCGTTGATCGCGTTCTTGCGCTTGACCGCGAATTCCGGGGCGCGTTCGAAGCCGAGCTTCTCGTACAGCCCGATGGCCTGTTCGTTGTCGTGCATCACCGACAGGTCCATGTAGCTGCGACCGCGCTCCTTGAAGAAGCCGGACAGGTAGTTGACCAGCGCGATGCCCACGCCGGGCTGCGTCGCGCAGGGGTCCACCGCCAGACACCACAGGCTGGAACCGTTCTCGGGATCGCCGAAGGCATTCCAGTGGTCCACGCCGGTGACGGTGCCGACCACGGTATCGGTGGCTTCGTCGACCGCCACCAGATAGGTGATGTTCGGCGACTTGCGGTGCTGCCAGAGAAAGCCCGGATCGGCTGGCACCATGCGCCGCGCCTGATAGATGCGGTTGATCGACTCGGCATCCTGCATCGATTCGATCGGCCGGATCGTCAGCCCGCGCAGCTTGAGGCTGTCCGGATCATAGCGGTCCAGACGCAGACGAAAGGTATGCGAGGGATCGAGAAACAGCATCTGCGGCGACTGCGCCAGGATCACGTGCGGATCGCGCACGTACATCGCGATGTTGCGCGCGCCATCGCGCTCCGACATGACGGCACGGGCCACGTCCGCCGGATTGTCGAAAGTCTGCGCCAGGATCAGCTGACCCCAACCGCATTCCAGGGTCACGTTGCGATTATTGGGCGCGGGCTTCGATGCATCCGCAGCGGGTTTGCGTATGGAGGCTTCGCTCATTCGGATTCTCCCTGACGACGCTGGGCGTGTCTGTCCGGATGCTTCATTACGAAACGTGCGTCTGCAGCCAGGCTTCGAGCAAGGCGAGCTGCCACAGCTTGGACCCGCGCAGCGGGGTGATATGCGATTCCGGCGACTGGAACAACATCTCGACATAGTCGCGCTTGAACAGGCCGCGGCTGCGCGCAGCCGGCGCATCGAGCAGATCGCGCGTGTATTCGAGGAAGTCGCCCTGCAGATATTTCAGCGCCGGCACCGGGAAATAGCCCTTGGGCCGGTCGATCACCGCTGCCGGAATGACCTGGCGCGCGGCTTCCTTGAGCACGTACTTGCCGCCTTCGGCGATCTTGTGGCGCCCCGGAATCTTCGCCGCCAGCTCGACCAGCTCATGGTCCAGGAACGGCACGCGCGCTTCCAGGCCCCAGGCCATGGTCATGTTGTCCACGCGCTTGACCGGATCGTCGACCAGCATGATCTGCGTATCCAGGCGCAGCGCCTTGTCGATGGCATCGGGTGCGCCGGGCAGACCGAAGTGATCGGCGATGAACTTGCGCGCGTGATCCTCGCCCAGCAGCCGCGGGTCGACCACGTCCGCGTATTCGTCATGCGTGCGGTCGCAGAAGCCCTGGGAATAGATCGTGAACGGATCGCCGCCTTGAAGCATCGGCGGATACCAGTGATAGCCGCCGAACACCTCGTCCGCGCCCTGCCCGCTCTGCACCACCTTGCTGCGCTTGGACACCGCCTCGGACAGCAGATAGAAAGCCACGCAATCGTGCGAGACCATCGGTTCGCTCATCGCGCCGATCGCCTCCGGCAGGCGCGGCAGCAGGGTGCGGCTGTCGATGAAGATCTGTTCGTGGTCGGTGCCGAAATGCTTGGCGACGATATCCGAGTAACGGAATTCGTTGCCTTCTTCCTTGCCCACGTCCTCGAAGCCGATCGAATAGCTGCGCAGGTTCGATCCGGCCTCGCTCATCAGACCCACGATCAGACTCGAATCCACACCACCGGACAGCAGGGCGCCGACCGGTTCGTCCGAGACCAGACGCCGCTTCACGGCCAGACGCAGTGCGGCCAGCGTGTCGTCGCGCCAATCCTCGAAACTGCGCGCCTCGTCCTCGGCGGTGCGTTCGAACGAGGGGCGCCAGTACTCGTGCTGGTGCATCGAGCCGTCTTTCTCGATCACCGCCAGCGTCGCCGGCGCCAGCTTGCGCACGCCCTTGAGGATGGTATGCGGCGCCGGCACCACGGCGTGGAAGTTGAGGTAGTAGTGCAAGGCCACCGGATCGATGTCGGTATCGACATCGCCGGCCTTGAGAATCGCCGGCAGCGTGGAGGCGAAACGCAGGCGGCCGGCGGTCTTGGAGAAGTACAGGGGCTTGATGCCCAGGCGGTCGCGGCCGAGCACGATACGGCCCGAATCGCGCTCCCAGATCGCGAACGCGAACATGCCGTTGAGATGCTGCACGAAATCCAGGCCCCATTCCTGGTAGGCCTTGAGCAGCACTTCGGTGTCGCCTTCCGACCAGAAGTGATAGCCCTTCTGCTTGAGGATCTGGCGCAGCTCCGGGTGGTTGTAGACGGCGCCGTTGAAGACGATGCCCAGACCCAGTTCGTTGTCGATCATCGGCTGCTGCGCGCGCTCGGTCAGATCCATGATCTTGAGGCGGCGCTGGCCCACGGCCAGCGGCCCGGCCTGGAACAGACCGGAGCCATCCGGCCCGCGCTTGGCCTGCATCTCGTTCATGCAGGCCACGGCGGCGATATCGGCGGGGGCTCCGTCGTAGCGGCGTTCGCCGGCAAATCCACACATCAGATTGATCCTTTCGGTTCGATTCGTTGGGTTTCGAGGGTCCGGTGGCTCATGCCACCGGCGTCAGCCCTGCGTCTTCGGGGCTGTGCATCAGTTCGGCAATGCGTTCAAGCGAGTGCACCAGTTCCTCGCGCTGTTCAGCGCTGAGATTTTCGAACCGGCGGATGAACTGGGCCTGCATCAATGGCGGCGCGGACTCGAGCACGCGACGTCCGCCTGCAGTCAGCGTGACCAAAACCTTGCGCCGGTCCCCTTCGTCGCGGGCACGACTGACCAGCCCGCGCGATTCGAGCTTGTCGAGAATCAGGGTCACGGTGCCTTGCGACAGGCTCACGCGTTCCGCGATGCGGCCCGCGCTCAGCGGCTCGGCCTCGAAGCGCGAGGCCTCCAGCACCAGCATCTGTGGCACGGTGAAGCCCACGGATTGTTCGAGATACTTGGAATGCGTATCGAGCGCTTGCGTGATTCTGCGCAGCGCGCCGAGCACCAGAAATGTCTGTGTCCGCATGTTCGAGGGATACGAGGACGAATGCTTTGAACGCAAAGGATTATGCCGAAGTATTGCTTTGAACGCAAAGGATCAGGTCGAAATGTGCCGTCATCGGGTGTCGCGTGGATTCCGGATCAAGCCTATGGCTTGTCCGGAATGACGAGGTATGGGAGGGCGGCGTCATGCTTGACCGGACTTGATTCGATCAAGGGTCGAGGTCGTGGCTGCGAGCCAGCCTCGGGACTTGCGGGCATTCGTCAAGCTCACGCTTCACGACGAACGATACGCCCCGTCATTCCGGCGCCCGCGCAGCGGGAACCCGGAATCCATGCGCCGTTACCGGGCGCCGCGTGGATTCCGGATCAAGCCTATGGCTGGTCAGGAATGAGGGGGATAAGCGAAAAAAAAGCCCCGCCGAAGCGGGGCCAATCAAGACAACGGCGCAGGGTCATTCGCCGTCGGTCAGCAGGGTCAGGTCGATGAACAGGCCATCGAAAGTGAACGCCAGATCGTTGATCGCGAGCGGTGCGCTGGTCTCGTCGGTGTTCATGTTGATCTGATCGACCACCAGCGCCGAGAAGTCCGTGTCCATCATCACGGGCGGCGGCGGAGGTTCCGGTGGTGTCATCGTGTTGATGTTGATGTCGTTGTCGTCGCAGGCCGCCAGGCCTGCGAGCGACAGCACCATCAAGGAGATCGGCAGTAGCTTTTGCATGAGAACACTCCCTTAGCGCAGCGCGGCGACCGATGCCGGCGCCGAACCACCGGCGCCCGGCAGCGGCGTCGCGAGATACGGGAACACCGTCATGTAGTCGCTCGGCGAAGCTTCGGCACCGTCGTTGACGACCGCACCCTCATTGACCACCACCGGCGTTTCGCCGCTGACATCGCAGGTCTGCAGATTGTTCGGGTTCTCGGCAATCGCGCCGAGCGCCACGTTCAGGGCGATGTCGGTCACGTCGTCGTAAGGACGGCGTCCGTTCGGGAAGCCACCGAGATCACAGGCCAGGAAGCCGAGATCGCTCTGTTCGGCGGCCGGCACCGGACCTACGGCGGTATTGAGACGCAGCATCTCGCCCACACCGGTCTGATCGGCCGGCTGGGTGAAGTTGAACGGCGCGCCGTTGACCGTGGCGGTGATGCCCGTCACGAACGCGGCGACCAGGTCGTTGCGCGGCGTGGCCGGCACTTCGACACCGAACAGCACGTTGAGCAACACCGGCAGCGTGGGGTTGGTCACGTAGGTGGCGAAGTTGTCGAGGTCGTCCTTGGGCAGGCTGGCGTTGAACGCATCCTTGTCCGGAACGCCGATCACGACTTCATTGACCAGCGGCGAGCCGAGACGCGAAACCTGGGTCCAGGCGCCGCCTTCGACGGCCGGGCCCTTGGTGTCCGGGAGATCGGTGGTCGGTCCCTGCGGAACCGGGTTGAGCACGCGCGCCTGACGCAGGCTGGCCGTGGTCCAGCCGCCGACGATCGGGCCGCCGTCGCCCACCAGACAGTCGACCGGCACTTCGAGCGCCATCGTGGTGACGTTCTTGTTGCCGATGGTGTTCGGACGCGCGTCGCGCGCACCGAGCGGATTGAGGTTCACGAGGTCGAAGACTTCGCCAAGGTTGACGACGAAACCTTCCTTGCGCTGGCCGACGAAGACGCGGCCGTCGCTGCAACCCGGAATGCCGACCGTCTGGATGTGGTCTTCGGCGTAGGTTTCGTAGTCCGGAAGCGACTTGGTGCCGATGTAGTCGATCGGCTTGGCGAAGCTGGTGCCGCCATCGTCCATGTTGGTGGCCATTTCGGCCATGCCGGTGCGACGGTCGCCACGAACCAGGGTCAGCGTATAAGTCTCGATCAGACCGAGATTGTCGGTGTCTTCGGCATTGGGGCCGATTCCGCCGATGTTAAGCAATGGCACCGCGACGTCCGATCCGTCCGGGCCGATCGGCAGGGACAGACCCTTGTAGGTGTTGGTGAAGCGGAACTGGAAAGTGATGTCCTCGACGGCGTCGCCGTCGTTGTCGATCATCACTTCGTAGAGCGCGTTCGGGTCCATCGAAAAGTAGTTCGGGCCGCCATACGGGTCCTGCAAGGGCAGGTAGTTGGCGAGGATCGTGACGAAACCGTCGCGACCGGGTTCGTAGCTCCGGAACATGTAGAAGTCGGTTCCGTCCACCTTGGGCTGCTCGGTGATGAACGGTGCTTCGCGATGGCTGGACGCTTGCGCGCCCATGCAGGCGCCAGCGGCCAATAGTGCCGCGGCGTATTTTGCTGCGCTTCCCTTGATCATCTCTGCTCCTGTCGGGGACGTGGACGGTTGTCTCAGGTCTCTACGCCCGGGAGGCGGGGACAGATGCAGCGGATGCAAATAAATCGTGAACCGTTCGCGACGGCACGACGCGCCGCGAACGATCGGCTGGCGGCTCAGGGAAGCTGGTCGACGATCCGGCGCGCCAGGCGCTCACTCAAGCCCACCGCCTCCAGCGCCGCCAGTGCCTCGCGCCATGGCGGCGGGTTCCAGCGGGTGTCGACCTCCGCCAGCGGCACCTCGCAATGAATCACGCTGAGGCGTCGTGCCAGATAGGCCGCTTCGCGCCCGGCGGCGAGCAGGTCGGCAAGGCGCACCGAACCGCGCAGCCCGGTTTCGGCGATCCGATCGAGCGCGGCGTAGATTCCGTCCAGGTCCCCGAAATGGCGCAGCAGCGCGGCGGCGGCCTTGGCGCCAATACCGCGAACGCCGATGATGTTGTCGACCGGGTCGCCCACCAGGGCGAGATAATCCGCGAACTGCTCGGGCCGGACGCCGTATTCGGCTTCGACCTGTTCGGCGCCGCGCAAGCGGTCCGCGGCGAAGTCCCACAACTGGTCGGCCCGCCCCGGGCGCAGCAACTGCGCCAGATCCTTGTCGCGGGTCACGATCACCAGCGGCGCATCGCCGGCACGCGCGGCCAAACTGCCGATCAGATCGTCGGCCTCGTAGCGCAAATCGGCCATTTCCAACACGCCGATGGCGCGGCACACGGCGCGACAACGTCGAAGCTGCTCCATGAGGTCCGCCGGCGCGGCCTCACGGTTCGCTTTGTAACCGGGATCGATCTCGTTGCGGAACGAACTGCTCAGGCTTTCATCGAAGCCGAACGCCAGATGCCGCGGCGCCGCCTTTTTCAGAAATTCGGCCACGAATCCTGAAAAGCCATGCACGGCGTTGAACGGGCGGCCCTCGCGATCAAGAACCTTGTCCGGGATCGAAAACCAGGCGCGAAATACATAAATCGTGGCGTCGACCAGATACAGTGCGGCAGGGCCATTGATGTCACTCACGGTCGTCGGCTCCGGTTTTCGGGCGTGTTGAGATTGATTTCTATTTTTCGGGTTGCGTAGACTGCGCGCCACTTTGCGTGCGTGTCCCGCGCGCAGGGGGCGTATTGTCGCCCCACAAGCTGTTTTCCGTGTGCAAGGGAGTAAGCGATGCCGGTATCCATAACCGTGCCGAAAGAAACGCGCCCCAACGAGCAGCGCGTGGCGCTGGTTCCGTCGGTGGTTCAGAAACTACAAAAACTCGGCGTCGAGATTTCGCTGGAAACCGGTGCCGGCGATGCCGCATTGATTCCGGATGCCGCGTACAGCGCAGCCGGCGTCAATGTGGGCCCGGTCGATCTGGCGGCAAGCGACATCGTGATGCGCGTGCAGCCGCCCAGCCTGGCCGAAGTCGCGCAGATGAAGGAAGGCTCCATCCTGATGTCCTTCATTTATGCGCATCGCGAAGTCGAGCTGGTCAAGGCACTGCGCGACGGCAAGATCACCTGCTTCGCCATGGAACTGGTGCCGCGCATCACGCGTGCCCAGGCGATGGACGCGCTGTCGTCCCAGGCCGCGCTGAGCGGCTACTACGCCGGCCTGCTGGCGGCGACCGAACTCGCCCGCATCCTGCCGATGATGACCACGGCGGTCGGTTCCATCCGGCCGGCCAAGGTGCTGGTCATGGGCCTGGGGGTGGCGGGATTGCAGGCGATTGCGACCGCGCGCCGCCTCGGCGCCATGGTCGAAGGTTACGACGTGCGCCCCGAAACCAAGGAGCAGTGCGAATCGCTGGGCGCCAAGTTCGTCGACACCGGTATCGACGCTCGCGGCGAAGGCGGTTATGCCCGCGAGCTGACCGACGAGGAAAAGGCCAAGGTCGCCGAAGTGCTCACCAAGCGCATCCAGCAGGCCGACGCGATCATCACCACGGCCGCGATTCCCGGCCGGCCCAGCCCCAAGCTGATTTCCAAGGCGCAGGTGGACGGCATGAAGCCGGGCGCGGTGATCGTGGATCTGGCGGCCGAAGGCGGCGGCAACTGCGAATACACGGTGCCGGGCGAGACCACGCAGATCGGTCACGTCAAGATCGTGGCGCCGCTCAACGTGCCGAGCCTGCTGGCCGAACATGCCAGCGAGCTGTATTCCAAGAACCTGCTGAATCTGCTCGAACTGATCGTGAAAGAGGGTGCGATCAGTCTCGACTGGGATGACGAGGTCATCGCCAAGGCCGCGCTCACGCACGGCGGCGAAATCAAGAACGAAGCGGCGAGCAAAGCCGTGAACGGCAACTGAGAGGACACCCCATGATCATCACAGGCCTCGTCGCGCTGTACATCTTCATGCTCGCGGCATTCACCGGCTACGAAATCATCGGCCGCGTGCCGGCGATTCTGCATACCCCGCTGATGTCCGGCTCCAACTTCATTCACGGCATCGTCGTGGTCGGCGCCATGTGGGCGCTACTCAACGCCACCAACGGCCTTGAGCAGATCATCGGCTTTTTCGGCGTGCTGCTGGGTGCCGGCAACGCCGCCGGCGGCTACGTCGTGACCGAACGCATGCTTGAGATGTTCAAGCCCAGCGACAAGAAGAAGTAGGGGGCTCGCCATGACCAATCTGATCATTCAGACCAGCTACCTGCTGGCCGCGTTTTTATTCATCTTCGGCCTCAAACGCATGAGTTCGCCGGTCACGGCGCGCTCCGGTATCGTCGTTGCCGGCTGGGGCATGGTCATCGCCGTGGCCGCCAGCTTCCTCTACACGCTGAACGTGGAACCGGACGCGCGACCACAGTTGGTCAGCAACATGATTCTCGCGATCGTGGCGCTGGCGGTGGGCCTGGGCTGGGCCTGGCGCGGTGGCAAGCGCGTGGCCATGACCGAAATGCCGCAGATGGTGGCGCTGTACAACGGCATGGGGGGTGGCGCCGCCGCCGCGATTGCCGCAATCGAACTGTTCGGCGGCAAGGCGCACGGCACGGTCACGCTGATCCTCGCCGTGCTTGGCGCGCTGATCGGCGCCGTCTCGCTGTCGGGTTCGTTGATCGCCTGGGCCAAGCTGGACGGTCGCATCAACGGCGTCTGGCGCGTCTCCAGCCAGCAGATGATCAACGGCGTGTTCCTGTTGGTCACCGCCCTGATCGGCCTGTGGATCGTCGCGCACGGCGGTCACGTCAGCACCTTCACCGTGGCGCTGTTCTTCATCCTGGCGCTGATCTACGGCGTGCTGATGACGATGCCGATCGGCGGCGCCGACATGCCGGTGGTGATCTCGCTGTACAACGCCTTCACCGGTCTTGCGGTCGGCTTCGAAGGCTATGTGCTGCAGAACCCGGCGCTGATGATCGCCGGCATGGTGGTCGGGTCCGCCGGCACCCTGCTGACCCTGCTGATGGCCAAGGCAATGAACCGCTCGGTCAGCAACGTGCTGTTCAGCAACTTCGGCGCCGTTTCGGACGACACCGGCGGCGAGATCGCCGGCAGCATGAAGCCGGCCGAGGCCTCGGATGCCGCCGTCAACATGCGTTATGCGTCCAAGGTCATCATCGCGCCGGGCTACGGTCTGGCCGTGGCGCAGGCCCAGCACAAGCTCTACGAGTTCGTGAAACTGCTCGAAGAGGAAGGCGTGGAAGTGAAGTTCGCGATCCACCCGGTCGCGGGCCGCATGCCGGGTCACATGAACGTGCTGCTCGCCGAAGCCGGCGTGCCGTACGACATCATCTACGACATGGAAGACATCAACGAGGAGTTCAAGGAAGCCGACGTGGCCCTCGTGATCGGCGCCAACGACACCGTCAACCCGGCGGCACGCACCAACAAATCCTCGCCGATCTACGGCATGCCGATTCTCAACGTGGACAAGGCCAAGCAGACCTACGTGATCAAGCGCGGCCAGGGCAAGGGCTACTCGGGCGTGGAGAACGAGTTGTTCTTCGCGGACAACACCAACATGGTCTACGGTGACGCGCAGAAGGTGATGGTCGCCATGATCCAGGCGGTGAAGTCACTGAGCGGCGGTCACTGAGCCTTCGCAGCAAAAAGTGGACGTGAAAGGCCGGCGGCGACGCCGGCTTTTTTTTGTGGCGCGTCGTGGCCTGGATCCCCCGTACTCCATAGAGCACGCCCTGCGAACAGGTCCTTCCGTCATTCCGGGCTACCGGGCGCCGCATGGATTCCGGATCAAGCCTGCGGCTTGTCCGGAATGACGGCGTGAGAACAAGGCTCCTACTTCAGGCCAAGCAGGCCCATCACGCCGATGTCCACCACGAATGCGCGTTCGATCAGCCAGCCCAGGCCGATCAGCGTGATTGCGACCGAACCCGGAATCAGCACGCCGTTGCGGTACAGGGCCCGTCTGCGCAAGGCAAAGGCGATCGGGATCAGGCAGGCCACCAGCGCGAGCTGCGCCGCTTCCACCCCGAGATTGAACGAAAGCAGCGCCCACGCCCGTCCGCTCGCCGGCAGGCCGAGATCCAGCAGCGCACTGGCGATGGCGGCACCGTGAATCAGGCCGAAAGCGGCGGCGAGCCAGACCAGGCGCCGGTGCACCATCGGAATCAGGTTGTTGAGGCCGGCGAACATCACGGTGGCGGCGACCAGCGATTCGATCACGCGCGACGGCAGACTGAACGCGCCGGTAGCGGCGAGGCTCAGTGTAGCGGCGTGCGAGATCGTGAACGCCGTGACAAGTACAGCCGTTTCGCGAACGGCAGCGCCAAGACTGTGCGCAGGAATCCACTGGCCACGGCGGCGGTACAGCACAGCCGGCAGGAACAGTCCGGCCAGGAACAGCATGTGGTCGAGCCCGCTCCAGACGTGCCAGATTCCTTCGGTCAGATATTGGTGGACGATGCGGCCGACGCCGCTGCCGCCCGACTCGAAGCGCAAACTGCGCCGTTCCGGCGAGAAAATGCCGGCTTGAGAGGTGTCTGTACCGAAATCGAGCTTGAGCAGGCCACGGTGCTGCGCGTCCAGATCGAAGAACAACTCGTAGCGAATCTTCAGGTGCTCGACCGTGGCCGGACAATCCGCGCTCAGATCGAGCACCGCGTAGTGACCGTCGCTGTGTTCGGTGACGCGCAGCCGCGTGGTCCGCAGCGGACACAGTCGCTCGTCGACGGACAGAGCAAGGTGATCACGCGCCAGCGCTTCGATCTCGGGTTGCGCGCCGCGCACTTCGCCCCAGGTGATCGCACCGTCCGAATCGGTATCCAGGCCAACCGCGAATTCGAGATCGCGTAACGCGATGTCCCAGCGACCTTCGATATGGGCGTCGTCCACGTCCAGATGCAAGAGGCTGTCACTGGCCTTGTGCGCGTACGCAGGGCCACCGCATGAAA
This sequence comes from Gammaproteobacteria bacterium, assembly GCA_022599775.1. Taxonomy (GTDB): domain Bacteria; phylum Pseudomonadota; class Gammaproteobacteria; order Nevskiales; family Nevskiaceae; genus Banduia. The sequence continues at coordinate 37,545 of JAHZLQ010000055.1, read as the reverse complement.
GGCTCAGCAGGGCGAGCAAGCACCAGAACCGGGCAGTCATTCTTCAGCCGCGCCCGCCTCGACGAGACGGTTGGCCAACGTCAGCAGGTCCGGGTCCCGTATCCCGGTGCGCTGCATCCAGTCCAGCGCCGGTCGGGCGGCTTCGGCCTGATCGGCCGCCAGCGCGCATTCCATGAGCAGACGCGCGTCCACGGGTTCGCGCTGAGTCTTCCAGTTTCGCTGTGCGAGCTTCAGCGCTGTTTCCAGGTCTTCACGCAATCGTAGTTCGAACATGGCTTCTTCTCGAAGATGCACGGTATCGCCGCGCGCGCGAGTCGCGTCGAAGCGCGCCTGCAACATTTGCAGGTGCCGATCCAGCGCCTCGGTTTCCCCCAGGACGGACTCGGCAAACGCAAGCCGCAGCAGGGCGCTATCGATCGACTTGTGCTCCGCCAGCAGCGATGGCACCTCGGCCGCACGATTCCGGCTCAGCAGGAAGTCGGCGTAGGCGGTCAGCAGATAGGGATCGTTGGTGGCACTGGCGTTCATCGGCCGCAGCGCGGTCTTGAACCAGGTCTCGGCGGCCGCCGGAGCCATGTTGCGCTGTGCGATCTCGGCGGCGACGGTCAGCGCCCAGACGACTTCCGCCGCCACGGTCGCGCGGGCAGAGCCGGTGTTCAGCATGGCCGACATCGCTGATTGTGCGGCGTCATTGTGGCCAGTGAGACTACGACTCTGTGCCACACAGGTGGTCGCCACCAAGAGGCTGGCATAGCCGATCAGGGCCGTGCAGTCGTGTAGCGCCTGTTGCGGCTGCCCTTGCACCATCAGCACTACGGCTCGCGTGAGCCGCGCCTGCGCGTTGCCCGAGTCGGCGGCGATCAGCTCATTCAGATCCCCCAAAGCGGCACCGAATTCGTGACGCTGCTGTCGCAGCGTGGCGCGAATCAGCACGATGTCAGCGGGCGCATCCCCCCGCCGCAGCCACGGTCGCAAAGCGAACTCCGCGTATCCGAAATAGCGGGGGGCCGCCTCCTGGCGCCCCAGGGAAATGGCATGGCGCGCAAATCGCAGCGCCAGGTTCAAGTCGTCCGGTTGGGTGGCGAGTTCTGCATGCATCGCGCGCAGCTGGCGCAAGCCGGCCTGCGTCTCGCCGGTGCTGGCAAGCCGCTCCAGCACCACCTGATCGTTGTCCGGTACATACGGCGCGGCCGGCAGCGCGGCACCGGCCGGCAATGCGACAACGGTCAGCAGCACCAGCAGACTCGGTCTCAACTTGAGAATCGAATTCATGAACCTGTCTACGCCTGCGCCTCGCGTTTGGACGCGCGGCGGATCAGGTTTGCAGTACGAGATCTCGGCAGTCCTCGGCGTAGCCGCGCAGTTTCCTGAGCAGATGCCGGGTTTTAGTGGCGTCCAGCGTACCGAGCATTTCGCTGACCAGCGTCGAATATTCGCGCCGGTTGTCGGCCAGGGCTGGACCCAACCGCGGATCGGTGTCGGTATCATGCGCGGCCTCGAAGGCTCCACGGCGCGCGCGGAAGTCGGGCGCCTGACGCGATGTGAGCAGGACGATGAAGTCGCGGTTCCAATTGCGCCGCCAGTCGAACCACCATTGCGGATCGACCCTCGGGGTGTCCCGCGCCCAGGATTCCAGGCGCGCTTCCTGCGCGCCGCGCAGCGGACCGAACCAATCCTTGAAGTTGTCTTTCAGCGCCCGCTGACGATAGACGAGCGGATCGTCGCCGTCGTCCCGGAACTGGTCCTTTCGCGCCTCGTCGAGCTTGCGCTCGAGTTCCTCGCCGATCTGCCGCACTTGGGCTTCACTGAGGGTCGGCAGCAATCGTTCGAATGCAGGAACGGCTTTTTCGTAAATGGTGGCACCGAATTCGTCGCCCGCCTCGAACCAGGATTCGACCTGCTCGGCCGAGACCTCACCGGCCTCCACCGCAAGCGCGATTCGATCCAGCCAATCGGCATAGCGCGGCAATTGGCTGGTCCGGTGCCAGGCCAGCAGCGGTGCCAGCGCCTGATGAAGCTGCGTCTTTTGCTCGCGCTCCAGATCAACGTAGTCGTCGATCTTCCAGGACAGCAGCCGCTCCGCATGGTTGTAGCCGAACTTGGCCGCGCTACAGCCATCCAGCCCGGCGGCCAGCAGCACCAGCAGCATGAAGCGCGCAAGCGCGCGACACCCAGAGCATTTCCGGAGCCGGTTCATGCACCGAGCATCGTCGAGCGAAGCGACCCGGCGGGTATGGTGTACGGGCTTTGCGGCGGCCTGGGCAAACGACCAATCGTCGACTTATTCGTCGATCGGTTCCATCTCGAAGTCGTCCTTCGAGGCACCACAATCGGGACAGGTCCAGGAATCCGGGATGTCTTCCCAGCGGGTTCCCGGCGCGATGCCCTCGTCGGGCAGACCCTTGGCTTCATCGTAGATGAAGTCGCAAATCACGCAGCGCCACTTACGCATTCGAATCTCTTCGGCTTTGAAACGATTTCAGGGAGACGGCGCTCGACCCAGCGATAACGCCGACGCCGCGTGTGAACGCGGCGCAGGCAGCATTCTACCAGCCCCGGCAGCGCGGTCGAATCCGCGCTTGGGACTACGCTGGCGAGCGACCGGAATGTGCGTACTTGGCCAGCACGCGCGTCCGGATCGAAGGCTTGATGTTGGCCTGCCGCATATCTCCGGCGTAGTGCGCGACCACTCTGGGGTTCATCAGCCGGAACCAGACTGGCGGAAAATAGGCCAGAAGGATCATCGAGGCGTAGCCCGACGGCAACTGCGGCGCTTCGTCGAAATGGCGCAGCGCCTGATAGGAGCGCGTCGGGTTGGCGTGATGATCCGAATGGCGTTGCAACTGGTACAGCAGCAGGTTGGTGACGACATGGTTGCTGTTCCAGGAATGCTTGGGCTGGCAGCGCTCGTAGCGCCCGTTGGCCACGCGTTCACGGCACAGGCCGTAGTGCTCCACATAGTTCACGACTTCGAGCAGGCTTGCGCCGTAGAACGCGGCGATCAGCAGAAACGGCGCGACGATCCAGCCGAGCGCCGCGATCAGTCCGCCGAACAGCAGCGCCGTAAGCGCGGTGGTTTGCAGAATGTCGTTGCGCCAGCTCCACACCGAATGGCCGCGACGCGCCAGGCGTTCTCGCTCCAGGCTCCAGGCGGAGATCAGGCTGCCGATCATCGTGCGCGGCAGAAAACCCCAGAATGACTCACCGAAGCGTGCCGACGCCGGGTCTTCCGGCGTGGCGACGCGGACATGATGGCCGCGGTTGTGCTCCACGAAAAAATGGCCGTAGGCCGTCGGCAGCAAGGTGATCTTGGCGAGCCAGCGCTCGAACGGTGAGGTCTTGTGCCCAAGCTCATGCGCCGTGTTGATGCCCACGCCACAAACCCCGCCGACCGAAATCGCGACCCCGAGGTATTCCCACCACGCCAGAGATTGGGTCCCCACCACCCAGGCGCCCCAGAAGAAGCTGAGATACTGGATCGGCACTGCCGCGTAGACCGCGTAGCGATAGTAGCGCTCGCGCTCCAGAGTCGGCACGCGAGCCTCCGGCGGATTGCTGCGATCCTCGCCGATGAGCAAGTCCATCGCGGGAATCGCAAGGTAGATGAACAACGGCGCAAACCAGTAGAAAACTCCCCAGCCGGTGGCGCCCGCCAGTTCGATGCCCAGAATCGGCAGCGCCATGATCGGCGCCCCCAACAGCCACAAATGGCGCTTGCCGTCCTTCCAGGACGTGGAATCGATTGTTGCCGAGTGCATTGCCTTCCTCCAGTGCACGGACCGAGCCTGATTGACCGATCGTTTAATTAAAATGAACGATAGTTCAATTGGAAACGACAGGTCAAGTCTCGGCGTTCAAATGCCGCAGGCGTGCCGCGGCAGGCCGACGGAAACGATCAAGGCCTCGCGTACCACCACTGACCGCGGCGGATTTGGGTCGCGCGGTCGGTGCGGATCGAGTGGAGCGACTAAGCCGCGGCTTCGCCGCGAATCACGCGATCAAGCAGGGTCTTGGCGAACGGATCCGGGTTGATCGGCTCCGAACGCCCGTCGCGCAAATCGCCCAGCAGCACACTGACGCGCAGTTGCAGCGCGGCGGTCCCGTCGAATTCGACGAAAGCGATCGCGTCGCGCTGCGGATGGAAGGAATTGACCCGCAACCATCGTGTGCGCTGCTGTTCGCGGTCGAGGACCCGGAACCAGGCACCCGGGGTACACAGTAGGTCGAGCAGACGGCGCGTGTCGCCATCAGAGACGAGGTTGCTACCGCCTTCGCGCTTCTGCGCGTTCATGTCGGGCGCCGTCCCGAACGGCGCGGCATCCATCGCCGGCTCAGGCACCAATTCGGTGACCGCTTGCGGTGCACCGTGCTCAGCTGACACGACCGGCTCCGCGGGCACTTCGGGCGCCGCCTGGGTTGCCGCAGGCGTCGCATCCCTGGAATCGAATTCGGCATAGGCCTGACGCAGACCCGCCAGCAGGCGCGCGCACTTGTCGTCGGACATGCCGACCTTGCGCAAATCGGAGGACAGCGCCGCAATGACCGCATCGCGCCGATGCTGGATTTCGGCATCAGCCGCTATCGATCGCATTCCGGCAAGCACCTCGTCCAGACGCGCAAGCCCGTCGGTCCAACCGCTGCTGCGCACTCCGTAGCGCAACAGGCGCACGCACATCAACGGTGCCCAACCGGCATTGAACAGCGGCCATGCAGACGCCGGCACGTCACGCCCGACGGTGCGCAGCGTCAACTCCTCGGCAACGATGCGTTTCACCTTGCCGAGAATCGCCTCGCGCCGAATTCGGGCCTGGACCTCGATCTGGCCGAGGAAACCCTCGATATCCGGTTTCCCCAGCGGCTCGGCGTCCCGCAGACTGGGCCGCACGCTTTCGGGATTGAGATCGAACTGGTTGCGAACCTCGCGCACCAGCCATTCAACTTCCCGCTGGGCGTCGCCGTCGACGGCACGCGATGCGGCCACCATCGTCGCGATCTCGTGGATCAATGAACGTACAGGATGCTGCGCATCGTTGAAGAATCCGGGATCGGACAGTGCCGTCTTGATCACCGGAAAGCGCAGCTGTTCCAGAGAAGGCTTCAGCGACGACGGGACATTCGGATCGCCCAGGATGTCCGCGAACAGACGGCCCACCAGAGCAAGCCGCTGAGTGGCCGCCTGCGCCCAGAGATTGGCCGACGAACCACCCAGCGTGCTGGCCAGTTCCGCCGCCAGAGACGCATCGCTGAACTGACCAGGAGCCGACCCGGACAGGGAATTCGGAATGGAGCCGCCCGAGGCAGCTGCGCCGTAGCGTTCGCTCGCCCCCCCACCCATGGCGGACGGCATCCCCTCACCGAGCGCACGCAATGCATCCAGCGTGGCGCGATCAACGGTGGCGCCAGCCGGCGTCCAGCGCGAGGGCTCCACCGTCGGTGCCGTCGGCACCGACTTGATGCCCTGCGATTCCAGCCAATTGAGTGTTTGTGCGTAAAACTCACCGAGCGAGCGGATAATGCTGCGGTCGAACAACTTGTAGACGACCAGCTTGATGTCGAACTCGATGTCCAGAGGTTCAACGGCGCGCCGAAAGGCCCCGCACAGCGACGCTGGCGCAAGACATTGCGAAGTCAGCTGAACCTTGTAGGTGCGCGACAAGGTATCGAGGCGGCGATCGAGTTCCCAGATCAGGTCGCGGTACAGTCCATCGGCCTTGGCTTCCATGTTCGAGATCGCGATCGATTCTTCGAGCGCCTCGGTCGGCTTGAGCGACAGATGCTCGAAATCGATATTGACGGCGCCGGCCTCGTTGCTGCCGGAACTCAACAAGGCTTCGCCCAGCAGCGTCAGGAAGCGGCTGACGATACGCGACTGCTCGATTCTCAGCACCCGCATCGTGTCGAAATAGAGGCGCTGCTCCTCGTTGTTGCGCGACTTTTCGCTCATCTCGAACAGCGCGTCGTCCGCGCCTTCGAACATCTTGCGGGTCAACTCGGAAAAGACCGCGCGGACCCGGTTGCTCAGGCCTTCGACAATGGCTGACGCTGGCCCCGCGACTTCCTGCGGTGGAGCCGTACGCCCATTGGGAAACGTGTGAACCGTTGCCGCCATATCCCCTTGCCTGACCTTGCCGGTCTCGGGAATGGCAGCCGAGGCCATCTATGGCCACCCCCGAGACCAAGCTCATTATTCACTATCCGACAACCGGCCCGAACCAGTCCCTCGCCCGCGAAGCCATGAAACAGATAGCTATGTCCACAGGACTCGCGCAAATTGACTAGTACAGTGGCCTGCGAAAACGGCGACAAAATCGCCGCTCCGTTGCCGCTGGATTGATAGCACAGCCTGTGCCATGTCGTCGAGCCTGGTGCGGTGGCTCAAACGGTTTCAGTATGGCCACCCCTCAAACGTTATCCGCTTATGCGGATAAGCAGATATAATTTTCCGATGAGCGAGATCAAGACCCCAGTGCCCACGCCCTCCTTCCATGGCATCGAAGCGCAGTTGCGCCAGCGCATCCTAGTGCTCGACGGCGCCATGGGCACGATGATCCAGGGCTACAAGCTCGGCGAGGCGGACTATCGCGGCGCGCGCTTTGCGGACTGGCCCAGCGACATCCAGGGCAACAACGATCTGCTCTCGATCACGCAGCCGGACATCATTCGCGAGATTCACGGCAAATATTTCGCGGCCGGCAGCGACATCGTCGAGACCAACACCTTCAACGCACAGAAGATTTCCCAGGCCGACTACGGCATGGAAGCTCTGGCCTACGAAATCAACGTGGCCGCCGCGCGCGTCGCACGCGAGGCGGCGGATGCCGCGAGCACGCCGCAACGGCCGCGCTTCGTCGCCGGCGCGCTGGGTCCGACCAATCGCACCGCCAGCATCAGCCCGGATGTCAACGACCCCGGCAAGCGCAACGTCACCTACGAGGAACTGGTCGACGCCTACCTCGAACAGGCACGCGGACTCGCCGACGGCGGCGTGGACCTGTTCATGATCGAAACGATCTTCGACACGCTCAACGCCAAGGCCGCGATCTTCGCGGTGGAGACGCTGTTCGAGGAACGCGGTCAGCGCTGGCCGGTGATCCTGTCCGGCACGATCACCGACGCCTCCGGCCGCACCTTGTCAGGTCAGGTCACGGAAGCGTTCTGGAACTCCGTGCGCCACGCCAAGCCGCTCGCCATCGGCCTGAACTGCGCGCTCGGCGGCAAGGAAATGCGCCCCTACATCGAGGAACTGTCGCGCCTCGCCGACTGCTACATCTCCTGCTATCCGAACGCCGGCCTGCCGAACGCCTTCGGCGAGTACGACGAACACCCGGAAGACACCGCCTGCATCATCGAGGAGTTCGCGCATTCGGGGCTGGTGAACCTGGTCGGCGGCTGCTGCGGCACCACGCCTGATCACATCGCGCACATCGCGAAGCATGTTGAGGGCATCGCGCCGCGGGTGCCGGCCGCGCACGATCCGGTGTGCCGCCTCGCCGGCCTGGAACCGCTGAACCTGACGGCCGAACTGAATTTCTGCAACGTCGGCGAACGCACCAATGTCACCGGCTCGGCGAAGTTTCGCAACCTGATCAAAGACGGCGACTACACCAGCGGGCTGACCGTGGCGCGCCAGCAGGTCGAGGCCGGCGCGCAGATCATCGACGTCAACATGGACGAGGGCATGCTCGACGGCGTCGAAGCCATGAGCACCTTCCTCAAGCTGATCGCCTCGGAGCCGGACATCAGCCGCGTGCCGGTGATGATCGACTCCTCCAAGTGGGCGGTGATCGAAGCCGGGCTGCGCTGCGTGCAGGGCAAGCCGGTGGTCAACTCCATTTCCATGAAGGAAGGCGAAGCCGCCTTCATCGAGCACGCGCGGCTGTGCCGCAAGTACGGCGCCGCCGTGGTGGTGATGGCCTTCGACGAAGATGGCCAGGCCGACAATCTGGAACGCCGCAAGCAGATCTGCGGCCGTGCCTACAAGATCCTGACCGAGACGGTGGGCTTTCCGCCCGAAGACATCATCTTCGACCCCAATATCTTCGCCGTCGCCACCGGTATCGAGCAGCACAACAACTACGGCGTGGACTTCATCGAGGCCACGCGCTGGGTGCGTGAGAACCTGCCGCATGTCTCCGTCTCCGGCGGCGTCTCCAATGTCTCGTTCTCGTTCCGCGGCAACAACGAGGTGCGCGAGGCGATTCACAGCGTGTTCCTGTACCACGCGATTCAGGCCGGCCTGAACATGGGCATCGTCAACGCCGGCCAGCTCGCGATCTACGCGGATCTCGACCCCGAGCTGCGCGATCGCATCGAGGACGTGATTCTCAACCGCCGCCCGGACGGCACCGAACGCCTGCTCGAGATCGCCGAACGCTTTCGCGGCACCGGCGAGAAGAAGCAGGTGGACGACGAAGTCTGGCGCAAGCTGCCGCTCGGCGAGCGCATCACCCACGCCCTGGTCAAGGGCATCGATGCCCACGTCGAAGACGACGTGGAGGCGCTGCGCGCCGAACTCGCCAGCCAGGGCAAGCGCCCGCTGGAGGTGATCGAAGGTCCGCTGATGGATGGCATGAACGTGGTCGGCGACCTGTTCGGCGCCGGCAAGATGTTCCTGCCGCAGGTGGTCAAATCCGCGCGCGTGATGAAGAAGGCCGTGGCCTATCTGATTCCATTCATCGAGGCCGAGAAGCAACCGGGCGAGGTCCACAAGGCCAAGGGCAAGATCCTCATGGCCACGGTCAAGGGCGACGTGCACGACATCGGCAAGAACATCGTCGGCGTGGTCCTGCAATGCAACAACTACGATGTGGTCGACCTCGGCGTGATGGTGCCGGCGCAGAAGATCCTCGACGCCGCCAGGGCCGAAAACGTGGACATCATCGGCGTCTCCGGCCTGATCACGCCCAGCCTCGACGAAATGGTGCACCTGGCCAAGGAAATGGAGCGCCAGGGTTTCGACATCCCCTTGATGATCGGCGGCGCCACCACCTCGCGCGCGCATACCGCGGTCAAGGTCGACAAGGGCTATCACGGCGCGGTGGTGTGGGTGAAGGACGCCTCGCGCTCGGTACCGATCGCGGCGGCGCTGCTCTCCGACGAACAGCGCCCGGCGCTGCTGGACAAGCTGCGCGAGGAATACGACGGCGTGCGCGAACGTCACGGCAATCGCAACCGCCAGGAGAAATTCCTGCGTCTGGCGCAGGCGCGCGAGAACCGCACGCCGATCGACTGGCAGAACTACCGTCCGTTCCGGCCGCGCATGCTGCTGCAGCAGGCCAAGGACGTTTCAACCGAGTTCCCCTCTCCCCCTGGGACGAGCGAGCGTAGCTCGGGCCCCGAAGGGGACGTCGGGGGTGAGGGCGCGCCACGCCTCCGCCACATCCCACGCGAAATCACCGAAGCCGCACGCCGCCAGCGGCAAGATGCGACCGATGCCGAGCAATTCCTGTGGAGCCTGCTACGCGACCGCCGTTTCGGCAACCACAAATTCCGGCGCGAACATGCGGTGCCGCCGTATCGCCTGGATTTCTATTGCCACGAATTGAAGCTTGCCATCGAATTGGATGGCGGGCAGCACAACGAAGACGTGCAGGCCCGACACGATATGGCGCGGGACGCGTTTCTGTCGTCCGAGGGCATCGAAGTCGTACGTGTCTGGAACCATGATTTGTTCGAGCGGACCGAGGATGTGCTGGGGCATCTGTGGACCGCTTGCGAGGCTCGCGGCAGTAGGTCGCCCTCACCCTCGGCCCCTCTCCCCAGGGGAGAGGGGAGGCAAGAAACGCAGTTCGTCCACGAACTCAAGAACTACCCGATTGAGGAACTGCGCGAGTACATCGACTGGCAGCCGTTCTTCATCTCCTGGGAGATGAAGGGTCGCTTCCCGGACCTGCTCAACAACCCGGCCACCAGCGAGGTCGCGCGCAAGCTGTGGGACGACGCCCAGGCCATGCTCGACCGGATCATCGCCGAGCAGTGGCTCGAAGCCAGCGGCGTCTTCGGACTGTTCCCGGCGCAGGCCGAGGACGACGACACCATCGTCTACGCTGACGAAACCTATGAAACCGAAATCGCGCGTCTGCACCATCTGCGTCAGCAGAGTGAACACCGCCCCGGCGTGCCCAACCGCAGTCTTGCCGACTACGTGGCGCCTCGCGACAGCGGCCTGCACGACTACGTCGGCGCTTTCGCGGTGACCGCCGGCATCGGCAGCAGCGAGCGCGTCGAAGCCTTCAAGAAGGCCAACGACGACTACAACGCGATCCTGCTGGAGTCGATCGCCGACCGCCTCGCGGAGGCCTTTGCCGAGCGCCTGCATCAGCGCGTGCGCAAGGAATGGTGGGGCTACGCAGCCGACGAGCAGCTGCCCAACGAAGCCCTGATCGCCGAGCAGTACGCCGGCATCCGTCCGGCGCCGGGCTACCCCGCCTGCCCGGAACACACCGAAAAGCAGACGCTGTGGGATCTGCTCGACGTGAAGCAGCGCATCGGCATCGAACTCACCGAGAGCATGGCGATGTGGCCCGGCGCCTCGGTGTCGGGCTGGTACTTTGGCCATCCGCAGTCGCAGTACTTCGTCGTCGGCCGCATCAACCGCGATCAGGTCGAGGATTACGCGCAACGCAAGGGCTGGGATTTCCGCACCGCCGAGAAATGGCTGGCGCCGAACCTGGGTTACGAGCCGGAAGACTGATCAAGACTGGCGACTATTCGCCGACCGAGCTTGCGCGGGTGTAGTACCAATACAGGGCAGCGAGCCCAAAAGCCAGAAACGCCGGCGGCATCAGAGCGCCAAAACCGAACCGCTGGTACAGCATCGCGCCCATCGCGCCGCCGAACACGAAGCCGGCGATGATCAGCAAAAACAGCTGCGCCTTTCGGCGATCGAAGGGCTTGCCGCGCAACCTGGCGCCGAGCATCAGTCCCAGGTCGGTGAATATCCCGGTGACGTGGGTCGTACGCACGACGGCCCCGCTATAGGTCGTGACCATCGCGTTCTGCAGGCCGCAGGCGGCGGACGCCAGATAGTGTCCCCAGACCGACTCATGTCGGAGAACAAGCATCGCGGCCAGCAACAGGCCACCCTCGATAATCAACGCGAGGCGATAGCGTTTTCCCAGCTTGAGGACCTCGTCCTCGATCAGGAATCCACTCAAGGCCGCCCCGAAAAGAAACGCACCCAGAATCGCGGACAGATGCAGTGATCCTGCAAGCGACTGGCTCAGCCCGGCACCCAGCAGTGTGGCGATGCCGGAAAGGTGAGACACCGATTGGTGCTGAAATCCCAAGAGTCCGACGGCATTGACGCTGCCTGCCAGAGTCGAGAGGGAGAACGCCCCGTATTCCACCCATCGCGGCAACCGGCTTAGCAATTCGGAACCTCCCGGACAGAAACTCAAGCCGGGGACATACGCTCCGCAGCCATCGTGACAAAATCAGCCCGCAGAGCATGATGCCTCTGCGGGCTCAACTTCAAGTGCGGGGCCACCGATCCTGGTGGCCCCGCTGTCAAGGGGCTGCCTACTGAATCTCGACGGCGCCGATCTGCAGTCCGCTGCCGGACAATCCGTAGTCCATCGGTGCGTTCTCGTCGTCTCGCACGCTCAGCGCCTGCAGCGTCACGGCCTTGGTTACGGCCGTGCCGCCGCCGTCGCTCGGCGGGGTGCCGACATCGCCGCCACTCGAGCCACCGCCGCACGCACTCAGACCAATACCGAGCATCAGCATCGCCGCCAGCTTTGTAAGCCGGCGGCGACGCACCGGCGCGAATGCGCTCATCATCAGCATGGCAAAGCCTCCTGTGCCGAAGCCGGCGACGATCACGCCGCTACGCTTGGTGGTATCCGACAGTTGTACCCACACCTGCACCTTGAGCGTTTCGCCCGGGGCCAGTTTGAGCAGACTGTCCGGCGTGCACTCGTTGACGGCGGCCGGCTTGGCCGGGCCGCAGCTGAAGCGCATGCCGGCGGCGGTCGCCCAGACCTTGCCGAAGCTGCTGGCGTCTTCGAGCGCGATGCGAATGCTCTGCACGCGGTGCTCACGTGAGGTCTTGTTGCTCAGTGCGAGTTCGCCCACCTGGGTGGACTGACCGGCCGTAGCCGGGACGGCGCTGCCACTGCTGCTGCGCTCGACGCTGCCGCCGCCGTTACCGGCATCGGCATCACAGGCATCACCGTAGTTGTCGCCATCGGCATTGGCCTGGTCGCTGTTGGGCACGCTCGGGCAGTTGTCGGCTTTGTTGACGATGCCGTCTCCATCGGTGTCGTCGTTGAACGTGGAATCACAGCTGTCGCCGACGCCATCGCCGTCGCCGTCTTCCTGGTCGACGTTGGGTACGGCCGGACAGTTGTCGGCGCTGTCTTCGATGCCGTCACCATCATCATCGAGATCGTTGACGGAATCGCAGGCGTCGCCCTTGCCGTCTGCGTCGATGTCGGCCTGATCGGGATTCGGCGTGCTCGGGCAGTTGTCGACCGACGCGTCGATGCCGTCTTCGTCCTGGTCGGTGCTGTTGACGGAGTCGCAGACGTCGCCGATGCCGTCGCCGTCGCTGTCGGCCTGGTCGGCGTTCGGCGAGGCGGGGCAGTTGTCGACGTCGTTGTTGACGCCGTCACCGTCATTGTCGCTGTTGTTGACGTTGTCGCAGCTGTCGCCCGCGCCGTCTCCATCGACATCGCTCTGGTCGGGGTTGGGCACGGTCGGGCAGTTGTCGAGGTCGTTGACCACGCCGTCGCCATCACCGTCGGTGTCGCTGGTGCTGTCGCAGCTGTCGCCGATGCCGTCACCGTCGCTGTCGCCCTGGCCGGGGTTGGCGACGTTCGGGCAGTTGTCGGCGCCGTTGGCGATGCCGTCGTCGTCGTTGTCATCATTGTTGACGCTGTCGCAGACGTCGCCGGCGCCGTCGGCATCGGCGTCTTCCTGGCCGGGGTTGGCGACCGTCGGGCAGTTGTCGACCTCGTTGTCGACGCCGTCATCATCGCTGTCGCTGTTGTTGACGGTGTCGCAGGCGTCGCCCGCCCCGTCGCCGTCCGTGTCCGTCTGATCCGGATTCTCGACATACGGGCAATTGTCGACGCTGTTGTCGATGCCGTCGCCGTCGGAGTCCGCAGGCGCTTCGTCGCCGGTCACCGTGATCTCGACCATGGCTGCGCTTTCGCTCTGCGCACCCTGGCTATCGATGACGCTCAAGCTGGCGACATAGCTTCCAGCCATGTCGTAGACGTGGCTGACGGTGGCGGCACTCGAACTGACCGTCGCCGAACCGTCGCCGAAGTCGAAGACGTAGCTGACGATCGAATCGCCGTCGTCGGCATCCGTGGAGTTCGAGCCGTCGAAGTTCACGTCCAACGGCGCCGGGCCGCTCACGGCGCTGGCCGAGATGCGTGCCACCGGCGGCGTGTTGCTGATGCCGCAGTCCCCATTGGCGAGCAGCGTCAGCTTGCCGGTGCGGCCCAGGCCATCTGGCATTTCATCCATCATGAAACCGGCCGAGATCACGACGGCATCCAGCGCCTGAACCACGCCGGCATTGAAGCCGCTGATGCTGTCGCCGGCGGCGGCAAAACCAATCACCGAGGGCTTGACCACGAAGCGGATCACGCCATCGCTGAATCCACTTTCGGCTTCGATCGCCACTTCCGAACCGGAGGAAACGAAGCGACCATCCACGATATCGCCGCTGCTCGGCGAGGGCGTATAGGCATAGAAGCTGGCCTGGCCGAGCTTGTCGGTCTGCATACGCAGACCCTTGTAGCTGCCGTCCGCAAGCTGGAACGAGACGTACCAGCCTCGATCCGGCGGCAGTACATCCGGGATGCCGCCATCGACACCCAGATTGAAGTACAGCTTGACCTCTCCATCCTCGGCGAACGGCTGCACGATGGAGAGATAGCTCAGATCGGAGGCCAACAAGGGATCGGTGCTGTCCCCGCCGACATCGGTCAGCTTGGTAACGCCCGGTGCCTCGCACAGCAGTTCGGCATCGCTGGGCGCGGTACCGGCCGCGAGCGTGACCGACATCGGCTTGCCGAACATCGGCAGTTCGGTGGCGAGCGCGGCGGGAATCGCGTCGACGCTCGGCGCGGCATCGAGCAGCAGACCGGTGGTCTGGCCGTTGACCGAGACCTGAGTGGTGTAGATCGGCGAACCGATCGGGGGATAGCCGAGCTGGCTGTACGGCATGAAGAAGCTCAGCACGTTCTCGTTGAGGGACACGGCCGTGGGCGCCCCCGAAGTCGTCGCCACACCGATCGCACCGTCCTCCGACAGGCTCACCGCGATCTGGTTGAGGACGCCTTCGATGCGATGCGACACCTGATAGACGTAACCGCCCTCCAGCGCGTCGAAGTCGGTCGCATCGCGCAGGCTGAGCTTGTAGAGCAGGCCGCTGCGCCCGCCCATGGTCGTTTCGGTCATCCTCAGGCCGAGCACATCGGCCGCGCCGGAAACGAACATGTCCTCGTCGCCGCCGATGATCTTGATCTCGGTGTCGGCGGCGATCGCGCCCGCCCGGTCCACGTCCAGGGCGGCCAGGGCCGCCGGAAGATCAAGCAATCCCGCACCGAATCCGAAGTTCGTGGTGGAACCGGGGTTTTGCGGATCGGCGATATAAGCGCCATTGCTGTCGGCCTTGTAGGCCGTGTCCTGCAGCAGCTTCTCCACCTCGGCCGGTGTCAGCTCCGGACGCGCCTGAAGCAGCAGCGCGATCGCGCCGGTCACGTGCGGCGAAGCCATCGAGGTGCCGGTGATCGTTCCGTAGTACGGCAGCCAGCGCGTCTCACCACTGGTGCAGACGACCTGGCCCGGTGCGAGCTGGTTGCAGCTCGCGGTGTAGTTGGTGCCCGGCGCGGCGATATCCGGATAGTGGGCCGGATCGCCGTCGAGGCCTCGGCTGGAACTGCTGGACAGGCCACCGTTGCGGGTTCCGGTGCCACCATCATCGTAGTTGGCTACACAGATCACGCCCGGCGTGGGGTCTTTGCAGTAGCCGGAAGTCAGATCGCTGCTGCCGTCGCCGCCATCGTTGCCGGCCGCGAACACGCTGACCACGCCCTTGTCGGCGAGCGCCTGGACCAGCGCCGAAAACACGCTGTCCGGATCGTAGGCGCTGCCGCCCGAATCGCCCCAGGAATTGTTGATGACTCGAATCTTCGGTTCGGATTCGTCGTAGTGATCGAGGATGTGCTGATAGGCCTCGGTGGCGAAGAAGATCGCGATCGCCTCGCCGGTGCCGTACGCGTACAGGCTCGCCTCGGGCGCGACGCCGGTGAAAGTACCCTCGATCGCGGGCGCCGCTTCGGCGTCCGGATACGGGCCGGTGGAGGCGCCGCCGCCACCGGTGGCGATACCGGCAACATGCGTGCCGTGACCGCCCGTGGTATCGGACGACAGCAGACTGCCGAGATCCAGGTAGAGCGCGCCGCCCAGACACTGTTCGGTCTCCGGATCGATCAGCGGGAACGTCGGGCAGACCACCTTGTAGTTGTGCACGACGCGATCCGCGAAGTCCGGATGCGGTGCATTGAGTCCGGAGTCCACGATGGCGATGCCCACGCCGCTGCCGTTGATCACTTCGCCATTGGCGTCGTAGAACGGGCCGCCACTCACCGCCTCCTGCGCGACGCGGGTACGCGTCACCCAGGGCGCGGTATCACCAAAGAACTGCAGTGGCTTGTTTTCCTCGATGTAGCTGATCTCGCCGCGTGTGAGCAGCGGCAGGAACTTGGAAACCGGGCCGACCGCGAACACCGCATTGGTGTACTCGCTGTAGTCGCGCAACACGCTCAGGCCAAGATTACCCAGCAAGGTTTCGTGCTCGGCCGGCGCGCCAGCCTTGAAGTGAATGAATGCGCCGTAGGCCATGTCGCCCGGCAGCTCAAGCAGACGTCGCTCGAACAGCGGATCGATCTTGACCTGGGTGGCCGCCTGGGCCGGCGGGACAAGCAGCCCGGATTGCAACAGAACAGCAACGGCAACGCCCGCGCCCAGCAGGCGCAGGCCCAAGGATTTCAACATCAGTATTCCCCCGAACAAAATGAAGGTGCTGCGGCCCGTGACCGCATCGTGCACAACGATTTCAGACCTCGGGCACTGCCGGCGCGAGTGAGGCGACGAACTTCCGGCTCAACAGACTGGCGTGAATTCAGTGTCGATCACCGCCGGGCTTCACCCCTATCGGAAGATGACACCAGGCAGCGTAGGAAATTGTCGATCGTGCGGGGCAGCGCCCGACGGCGGGCTCAGTACGCCGAACGAACTCCGGGTTCGGCGCGGTGAATGGCGTGCGGGTACGCCGAGAGAGCCGGTACCGGCGGTGCGCCGGTCAAACACAGGCCGTGGCGGGCGGCCTGCTTACGCAGGGCCCTGGCCAGATTGATGGTGGACATCCGTGATCCTCAATGTGGGCTCCGGCTGTCGCCGGATATGCCGACCCACCACGCAATCGTTATGCCAACGGTGACTCAGCGCAGCTTCAGACGCCGGCGATAGTGTGAAGTCGTGTAAGACCTGAGCAGGAAATGACTATGGCCAAGCAACCCAAACGCTACGTCGACGAAACCGCGCCCGACGACCCGGGCGCGCCGTCCCTCAACGAGGAGCCGCGCGATGCGCTCGACTTTGACGAACACCGCGACGAGCGCAGCGGGCGCGTCGGCGACCTGCGCAATCCCGAAGACGTCCGTCGCGAGTTCCCGCCGCATCGGGAACGGGAAGCCGGACGCAGCGGCGGTGAAGTACCGCGCGACGGAGCCACCGCCGATGACTTCGCGCCCGAGACGCTACTCGATGAAAACCGCTCTCACGACCCGGCCACGAGCGCCGACCGCATCGCAGCCGATACCGATCTTCGCGACGCCGCCGAAGAGGAAATCGGAGAGGGCCTGGGCGCCGACGAAGCGGAACTTGCGCGACGCCGGACGGATCGCAATCCCTGAGCACCACAATTCGGAGTCCTCAGTTGAGTCAATACGAGCCCCCACCGACCTACGATGATCTGAGTGCAGTCTTCGTCAACTGCACGCTCAAACCGAACCCGCAGCGCTCCAATACCGATGGTCTGATTGCGGTGCCCAAGGCGATCATGGAAAAGCACGGCGTCAGCACCACGGTGCTGCGCGCCGTGGACCACGACATCGCGCCCGGCGTCTATCCGGACATGCGCGAACACGGCGCCCAGAGCGACGAATGGCCGCGCCTGTCACAAACCATCCTGATGGCGGACATCCTGGTGATCGCCACGCCGATCTGGCTCGGCGAGCCCTCCTCGGTCTGCCGGCGTATCGTGGAGCGCCTGTATGCCCTGTCCAGCCAGACCCAGGACAATGGCCAGTACGTCTACTACGGCAAGGTGGCGGGCTGCCTCGTTGGCGGCAACGAAGACGGCGGCAAGCACTGCAGCATGAACCTGCTGTATTCGATGCAGCACATCGGCTACACGATCCCGCCACAGGCGGACACCTACTGGACCGGCGAGGCCGGGCCCGGGCCCTCGTATCTCGACGAAGGTTCCGGCGGCCCGCACAACGACTTCACCAATCGCAACCTCACCTTCATGAGCTGGAATCTGATGCACATGGCGCGATTGCTCAAGGACGCTGGCGGCATCCCGGCCTACGGCAACCAGTCCGGCGCCTGGAGCGACGGCGAGCGCTTCGGATTCGAAAGTTCGGACTACCCCACCGACTGAAACCGCGCCCGAACGCCATGAACCTGACACCCGATCAGCAGGCCTGCCTGCTTGCCCTGCAACAGGACGAACGCGACCACAGTGCCAGTGCCGACACGCTGGCCGAATTGGAGCGCAAGCGTCTGGTGATGCGCGGCTGGGGCAACATCCATGTGCTGACCGACACTGGACGGGCCGCGGCGGAGGCGCTCCGAGCACAGCAATCTGCACAAAAGGACGGCTGATTGCCCGGGCCGGGCGGCAGCAGGCTGACGAGCCGCAATCGAATGCGGCGAATGCATAGCATCAATCGCCGGACAGTTGGCCGGATACTGGCCAATTTATATTGAACAGGAGTATATTTTCTCCCGATCAGGAGAAGATATGTCCATCATCCCACTGTTTCCGCAAAGCCGGTACGACCCGGCGCCGCTGATCGACCTGTCACGCAGATCCGAACGGGAACGGCTCAGCGGTTCGGCGCTACGCGCCTTCTTCAACATCGCCGAGCGCTGGCAGCTGCGCGACGACGATGCCCGCCAGCTGCTGGCAATGAGCAACGGCCCGTTTTATCAGCTCAAGAAGAACCCGGACGGAAAGGTGCTGGATGCCGACCGACTGACGCGTCTGTCCTGCCTGATCGGCATCTTCAAGGCGCTCAACATCCTGCATGGCGAGACCTTGGCCGACGAATGGGTGCGATTGCCGAACCGCAACCGAATCTTCGGCGGCGAACGTCCCCTGGACACCATGATTCGCGGCGGCCTGCCGGCGATGCTGACGGTGCGGCGCCTGCTGGACGCACGCCGCGGTGGCAGCGGCTGAGAATGCGCCTGCCGCCGACCCGCCTGGTGCGGCGTTACGACACGCACCGCCTGATACCCACGCGCTTTCGCCCCGGCAACGAAAGCGTGCTGGCGCGCATCGCCGATGACGAACAGCATCTCGATGCCCTGTTCGACCTGGACCATGCCACCAACGAACGCCTGCACGCGGAAAACGATGCCAACCCCGGCATCGCGGCGCGTGAACTGGTCTACGGCGTTCCCAACTATCGTGTGATCAACGCGGCCTTCTGCCACCCAAACCCGTTGGGCGCACGTTTCAGCGGCCCGCAGCGCGGCGCCTGGTACGCCGCCTTCGAACTGGCGACGGCGCAGGCCGAAGTGGTGTTCCACAAGACGGTGCAACTGGCTGAAATCGACCGCTACGAAGACAGCGTCAGCTACGACGAATATCTGGCCGACCTCAGTGCGAACCTGCATGACCTGCGCGCGGACGATGATCGCTACGCGGCCTATCTGGCGCCGGACAGCTACCGCGAATCCCAGGCTCTGGCCGAGGCACTGCTTGAAGCGCATTCGCTCGGCGTGGTGTATCCCAGCGTGCGCCGCGCCGGCGGCAGCTGCGTCGCCTGCTTTCAGCCGAGCCTGGTGGGCAATGTGCGGCGTGCGCGCAGGCTGGAGCTGCGCTGGGAAGGATCACCACGACCGCGCGTGATTCGCCACGAGCGCGATGCCTGATCCGCGGGCTTGGTCTACCGGTAGATCTGCCCGGCGCGCTGCAGCCAACCGTCCGCGTGCCGGCCCGCCGGATCGCGATGCGTCCAGTGCACCACGCCGCCTTCCGGGTTCCATTCGTACTCGCCACTGAAGGTGATGAAGTCGCCTTCGCGCAGACGTTCGATGCGCGGCGCCAGATCGATATTGTGCGCAATCAGCAAGGTCTGCCCGGATTCGAGCCGCAGCACGAATCGCTGATGGCGCGAGCCCTTGTTGTCGTCCGGCAGCACCGCGATCACGGTACCGCCGCCCTGGACCTGCAGATCGCTCAATTGATCGGCATAGGCATCGGCCAGCACGCGGTCGGACGCCAGTTTCGGCCCCGAGGCCTGGCCCCGATCCGAGCCGCCGCCGACAAATACCAGCAGCAGCCCGAAGACGATCATCGCAACGACCAGCCAGCGTTTCATGAAACATCCTCCGCCGCTTCAGGCGTGCAGGCCAGCAGGCGCAGTCGCTCGCCGCCGGGCCAGTCGATCATGGTCTCGTACCCGAAACCCAGGCGCCGCAACAGGGCGTCCGAGCGCGTGTTTGCGACCGTCGTCACCGCGACGACACGACGCAGGCCGAGTACCGCGCGCGCATGCTTGAGCACGGCGCGGGATGCCTCGTAGGCGTAACCCTGGCCGACATGCGCCGCCAGAAAGCCGAAGCCCAGATCGATATCGTCCAGATGATCGCGCTTGAGCAGGCCGCACAAACCGATCGGCTGCCCGCCCTGCCGCAAGGCGGTGTGCCACAGGCCGAAGCCGTATTGCGCAACCATCGCCATCGGTCCGTCCACGATATAGGCGCGGGCGGCGTCCAGATCGCGGACACCGCGATCACCGATGTATTGCAACCATCCCGGATCGTTCAGCAGTTGCAGAACGAACGGAGCATCCTCCGGCCTCAGGCAGCGCAGCATCAAGCGTTCGGTTTCGATCACGGTGGCCGATGCATTCATCGCGGCAGCACCCGTCGCTCGCCGAGCGCCAAAGACCAGTCCCCGGATTTGTCGTGAAACAGGGTGTCGCCGAAGGCCAGCGCCGCGCGCGTGCAGCGCTGTTGCTCGGCGTCGATGAGCTGTTCGATGTCGTGATTCAGGGCATCGATCGACCGCAGCGCGGCACGCAGATCGGCGAGATCATGATGTTCTCCCAGCGCGTCGTTGAGCCTGTCGAGTCGATGGCCGCGATCCTCCAATACCGGCCACAGCGGCACCAGCAAGGCGCATTGGTAAGCATGTGCCTTGCAGCGCTTGCGCCAGTCGTGCATCGACTCGGCATCGGGCTTTTTTGCCGCGCGGCGTCCGCGCTGGCGCGCCTGGCGATAGCCCTTGCGCAATCCGGCCTCGATCGCGGCAATATCGACGGCGCTGAGATCCAGGGCTTCGACCGCCTCACGCAGCGGCACCAGTTGCTGCTGCGCCAGTTCGCGCCCCTTGGCATGCTCGCCCTTGAGCACGGCACGCCGCACCGGACGGACCAAATCCTTCAATGCCGCCGCGTGCCTGTCGTGGTGCTCCGCGAGCGCGAGCAGGGTCTCTTGCATCACCTTGGCCTGCCGCCGTGCCGCCACGGCGCGTGCCGCGTCACGCACCGCGTGATCCATGGCCTTGCGGCTGTCCTTGGGCAGGCGCGGGCTCAGCAGCCGCAGCCAGGCGCGCAGCTTCTTGCAGTGCTTGCGCGCCGAATGAATGTCCTTGGGCCGCCCGCGCTGCAAGCGCGACAATGCCGAATCCAGTTCACTCAGGGCGACGTTACGCAGCAACTCCGGCAGCGTCGGCGACAGGGACAACTCGAACGACATTCACGCTGCTCCACAAAAAATTCGCGCCCATCATAGGACGGCGCCGCCGCGGACGAGCAGACGCTAAGCTGGGCCCGACCCGCAACCGTTCAAGAACTCTGCCACGGCATGTTTTGTCTCAGTCACGTCAGCCGCCACTACGGCGCGCAGCCGGCCATCGACGACATCAGCCTGCAGCTGCCCGCCGGTACGACCACGGCCGTGATCGGCAGCAGCGGTTGCGGCAAATCGACCCTGCTGCGTCTGCTGCTCGGGCTGGAAACGCCGGACCGTGGCGAGATCGCAATCGAAGGCCAGCGGCTGCGCGGACGCTCGCTGCTCAAAGCGCGCCACCGTATCGGCTATGTGATTCAGGACGGCGGCCTGTTTCCGCACCTGAGCGTGCGCGACAACCTCGCGCTGCTGCCGCGCCATCTCGGCTGGCACAAGGACCGCGTCCTGGCGCGCGCCGAAGTCCTGCTGGACCAGGTGCAACTCCCGCACGCGCTGCTGGCACGACGCCCGCAAGCGCTGTCGGGTGGGCAGCGCCAGCGTGTGGCGCTGGTCCGTGCCTTGATGTGCGACCCACCCGCGCTGCTGCTTGACGAACCGCTGGGCGCACTCGACCCGATCGTGCGACATGAACTCCAGGCTCAGCTGCGGCAGATGTTCGAGTCGCTGGGCAAGACCGTGGTGCTGGTCACGCACGATCTGGCGGAAGCCGCCTATCTGGCGCCGCGACTGGTACTGATGGCGCACGGCCGCGTAGTGCAGGACGGCAGCTTCGAGACGCTGCGCACCCAGCCCGCGGCGCCGTTCGTCACGCAATTTCTCGATGCACGCCGCGAGCTGCCGTCAGCATGAAGCGATGCTCGCTACTGCTGGCGGCCCTGCTGGCCCTGTGCGTCTGCTTGATCGCGCAGGCGCAGCAAGCCGCGCTGCAGGTGGGATCCAAGAATTTCACGGAATCGGTGATTCTGGGTGAACTCGTGCAGCAACAGGCGCGGGCGCTGGGCCTGTCCGTGCAACACCGACCGGCACTCGGCGGCAGCGCGATCCTGTGGCGGGCGCTGCAAGACGGCAGCATCGATCTGTATCCCGAATACACGGGCACACTGACCCAGGAATTGCTGCCGGATGCCAAGCGTCTCGATCGCAAGGCACTGACCGCCAGGCTGGCATCGCTCGGCATCGGTCTTTCCGAGCCCTTGGGGTTCGACAACGGCTACGCTCTGGGCATGCGCCGCGAGCAGGCGAAAGCGCTCGGGATCGCAAGTCTCAGCGATTTGCGCGCGCATCCCCGGTTGCGCTTCGGACTTTCGAACGAATTCATGAACCGCGGCGATGGCTGGCCCGGGCTGCGCACGCGCTACCAATTGGATGCGCAACAGGTGCGCGGCATGGATCACGACCTGGCCTATCGCGCGATCGAATCCGGCGACATCGACGTGATCGACCTCTACACCACAGACGCCGAGATCGCCTACTACGATCTGCTGGCGCTGCAGGATGATCACGCCTACTTCCCGCGTTACGACGCGGTGCTGCTGTATCGGATCAACGCCTACGACAGCACGCCGGCCTTGCGCCGACTGCTGGATTCGCTGGCTGGACGCATCGACCGCCAACAGATGCGTGCGATGAATGCGGCGGTGAAGATCGAAGGCCGGACGGAAGCGGAGGTCGCACGCAGCTTCCTGGACCTGGAACCGGCGGCGGGCCGCGGCGCTTCGGTCTGGCGCCTGATGGAGCGCCTCTGGCAGCGCACGCTGGAGCACCTGGCGCTGGTCGGACTGTCTCTGCTGCTGGCGCTGATGATCGGACTGCCGCTGGGCATCCTCGCGGCACAGCGGCCGCGTCTGTCACAGGCCGTGCTGTCCGCCACTTCCGTGCTGCAGACCATTCCGGCACTGGCGATGCTGGTGTTCCTGATTCCGCTGCTGGGCATCGGCGCGCAGCCGGCGATCGCGGCCCTGTTCTTCTACAGCCTGCTGCCGATCGTACGGAATACGGTGGCCGGACTCGACGGGATCGCGCAGGGCCTGCGCGAATCCGCCGCCGCGCTGGGCCTGCCGCGACGGGTGCGTTTGCTGCGCATCGACCTGCCGCTGGCCTTGCCGATGATACTGGCCGGTATCAGCACCGCCGCCGTGATCAACATCGGCACGGCGACACTGGGGGCATTGATCGGCGCCGGCGGCTACGGCCAGCCGATACTCACCGGCATCCGTCTCGATAACCTCACGTTGATCCTCGAAGGCGCCGTTCCCGCGGCCGCGCTGGCGCTGCTGACGCAGCAGCTGTTCCGCGTGCTGGAACGGCGCCTGTCACGCTGAGCCGGGCTACTTCTTTTTGCTGCGCGGCTTCTGCACTTCGCTGGCCGGCTTGGGGTCCGCCACCTTGAGTTCTTCGAGCAGGGAGCTGAGGTCTTCGGCGTGCTCCTCCTCCTGCGCGAGTATCTGCTCGATGATGCGGCGCGTGGTGATGTCGTCATTGCCCAAGTATTCGATCACTTCACGGTAGCTGTCGATCGCGATGCGTTCCGCCACCAGGTCCTCCTGGATCATCTCGACGAGATTCTCGCCTTCCACATATTCGGCGTGGCTGCGCGTGTGCAGACCGTCCGGATTGAGATTGGGCTTGCCATCGAGCTGGGTGATGCGCTCGCAGATCATATCGGCATGGGCCTGCTCTTCCTGCGCGTGTTCGAGGAACTCGGCCGCCACCGCCTTGGCGTTGATGCCGTCGGCCATGAAGTAGTGGTACTTGTAGCGCAGCACGCAGACCAGTTCGGTGGCCAGCACCTCGTTGAGAATCTTGAGCACCGTCTCGCGGTCTGCCCTGTATCCGGCAGTGACGGCGCCGCGCTCCATGTGCTCGCGGGCGCGCGCCCGGATGTTCTTGATGTCGGTCACAAACGGCTTCTTGATTGCCATGGTCCCTCCAGCTCTTGTTCGTGGATCGCAACCGTTTCACGGCTGCGTGTCTGCGTAAGCTTCGCTGCGGTCCGGCGCCATTCGCACCCGCGTCATCGCACCAGCAGCGCACTGTTGTGCCAGACCCATGCCTAGCGCGCGCTGAACGCGGTTTCGAACGCGGGGTCGCGATAGGGCGCGTACTGGTAGTACTTCGGCGCGTGATCGAGCCGCAGATGCAGCCAGGCCACACCGAGACCGGAGGTGCTGAGCCACAGCGTTCTGTAGTCGAGCCGCGCCAGCAGCTCGCGCGCGAGCGCAACCAGCAGTTCGTGCTTGCAGGCCGCGGGCGCGGCCCGCGCGAACGCGGCGAAATGGGCGAATGCAGCCGGTTCGAGACCGGCCTGCGGTCGCGGCACGATCAGGTCCGCGTCCCGCGACAGGTTCTCGAAAACCGCGGGCTGCTCGGGTGTGGGCACCGGCACCAGCATCGATGCGAACGGCTCCGGATCGGCAGGCGTCAGCGCCAGTTGCGGCGCATCCACCAGCACGAATTCGCTGGGCCGATCGAGCCGGTCCCGATCCAGCGGCGGATATTCCCAGAAGAATGCCGGGCCGGGCCAGGCCGCCAGCAATTTCAGATAGAACTCACGAAACGCCGCCGAATCCGACCAGGCCGCGATCACTTCGCGGTGACTCATCGGCCGGCCGTCGACTCGCAGTCGGTGCACGACCGCGCCGGCATCCTCGCTGCGTTCGGCATGCCACCGTGCACTCATTTCGGCGATCCATGTCGGGGGCCGATCGGCCGGGGCGAGTCCTCGTCTGCGGACTTGGCGTCGGTCGCTTCGGGGTCGCCGTCTTCTTCGACTGCGGGTTTGGCGTCGGCTTCAGCGGCTTCGGATGAACCGTCCTGATCTTCGAAATTGGGGCGCATGGCCTCGACGAAGGCATTGCGGACAATCGAGATCAAGGCCGGCAAGACCTGGCCGTGCACGGCATCCACGGCGCCGCGAATCGGCACTCGCGTCGCGAACTGATCGTTCGGCTGGTTCGACAGCAGCACCATCACGCCGGCGACCAGGCTTTCCCAGGCCACGCTGAAGGGATTGTCCCTGTCGACCTGCACATCCTGCTTCCAGCTCACGATGTCCAGCTCACGCAACAACAGCTTGGCGTAGCCGTCGACCTGCTTGCGGTCGGCATTCAGCTCCAGCACCAGATCGGCGGTTCCGGACTCCGCATCGATACCGCCATAGGCACGCATGAAATCGTCGAGCTGCGGCAGAGCCACGTTCAAGGCCCGGATTTCCAGATCGAAATCGGTAAGCTCGCCCAGCGGATCGAACTGCATCGAGGCTTCGAACGGCGCGCCGCCGAGCACCAGGGCCGTCGCATCGAGTCGCGCCACCTGGGCACCGTCGTCGCGGTTCGCATTGGTGAGGTTGCTGACCGTGGCGTCCAGCTCGCTCATGTAGACATCGACTTTCGGTGTGGACTGGAAATTGCGCAGATGGATGGCGCCGTCGCGCACCACCACTTCGTTGAGCTGGATCGGCAGCAAACCCTGCAGGGTGTCGCGCCAGTCGACACCCTGGCCGGCCTGATCGTCCTTGTCGCTGGCGCCGTCGACGAAATTCAGTTGCGGATTCACGAATTCAATGCGTCCGACGATCGCGCCCTTGAACAGGGCGCGCCAGGACACGGATATGTCCGTGAGGGGTGCGTCGAGGAACGGGATGAACTCTTTTTCGGCCGCATCGCGTTTGCGGATCTCGAACTGCTTGATCCGGTAGGCACCGCGCCACAGCGCCAGATCGACGCTCTGCAGGTGGCCGCGATAGTCGCCCATGTTCGCCAACTTGTCGTTCAGATAGTGGGCCACCCAGAACGGCAGCAGGGCCCGCGCGATCAGCAAGGCGCCAAGCACGATCGACAACGCCAGCAGGCTCTTGTGTGTTCGTTTCAAGGCATTCCGCCCATCGGAATGAATGCCGATCGAGCATAGCGCGCATAGCTGAATGCAAGACGCAGCCACCACCACCGGATGCGACCATGTGGACGATTGGTGCATCCTAGACGTTTGATTCCGGGGAAATCCATGAAAGCATTGATCGCGATGCTGGCCGCCGGTGGCCTGCTCGCCGCCGCCTGTACGCCCATGCCTGAAAAGCCCACCAAGGACACCATGACCACGACCGTCAGCACCGGACCGTTCGCTGCGCCAAGCACGCTGCCCTACGGCCTGCCGCCGTTCGACACGATCAGCGATTCCGATTTCCGGCCGGGCTTCGAAGCCGGCATGCGCGAACAGCGTGAAGAGATCGATGCCATCGTCCACAACAGCGAACCGGCGAGCTTCGACAACACGATCCTGGCGATGGAACGCTCGGGGCGCATGCTCAGCCGCGTCGCCACCGTGTTCTTCAATCTTTCGTCGTCCAATTCGAATGACGAGATCGACGAGATCGAAGCCGAGATGGCACCGAAGCTGTCCGCGCATCAGGATGCAATCTATCTCGACGCGGACCTGTTCGCGCGAATCAAGACGCTGTACGACAGCCGCGACACCCTGGGCCTGGACGCCGAGGGCCTGCGCCTGGTGGAGCGTTACTACATCGACTTCGTGCACGCCGGCGCGGAACTGTCCGACGCCGACAAGGACACGCTCAAGGACTACAACAGCCAGCTTTCCACGCTGACCACGCAGTTCCAGCAGAACCTGCTGAAGGCGACCAATGCCGGCGCCGTGGTCGTGGATGACCTCGCCGAACTCAAGGGCCTGACCGACGCCAAGATCGCCGCCGCTGCGGCCGCGGCCGAATCGCGCGAACTGCCGGGCAAGTGGGTGATCACGCTGCAGAACACCACCGGCCAACCGCCGCTGTCCCAGCTCGAAAACCG
Source organism: Gammaproteobacteria bacterium (assembly GCA_022599775.1). Classification (GTDB taxonomy): domain Bacteria; phylum Pseudomonadota; class Gammaproteobacteria; order Nevskiales; family Nevskiaceae; genus Banduia. The sequence goes on along the minus strand of JAHZLQ010000055.1, from coordinate 10,729 downwards.
CAGCCTGCGCGAACGGATCTTCAAGGCCTCGACCGGCCGCGCCCAGAGCGGTGAATTCGACAATACCGGCCTGATCGCCAAGATGGTGAAGCTGCGCGCGCAGCGCGCCGCGCTGCTGGGCTTCCCGAATCACGCCGCCTACGTGCTCGAAAACGAGACCGCCGGCGCCCCGGCCGCCGTCAACCGCATCCTCGGCGAGCTGGCACCGGCCGCCGTGGCCAATGCACGCAGCGAGGCCGCCGAACTGCAGAAGCAGATCGACGCCGAGGCCGAAGCGAATGGCTCCAAGAGCTTCAAGCTGCAGCCCTGGGACTGGGACTACTACGCCGAGAAGCTGCGCAAGGCCAAGTACGACTACGATGCCGCCGAGGTTCGCCCCTACTTCGAAATGGAGCACGTGCTCAAGGACGGCGTGTTCTTCGCCGCGCACAAGCTCTATGGCCTGAGCTTCAAGGAACGCACCGACCTGCCGGTTTATCAGCCGGACGTGCGCGTGTTCGAAGTCTTCAACGAGGACGGCAGCCAACTCGGCCTGTTCCTGATGGACTACTTCGCGCGCAGCACCAAACAGGGCGGCGCCTGGATGAACAGCCTGGTCGACCAGTCCACGCTGTTCGGCACGATGCCGGTGGTCACCAACAACCTCAACATTCCCAAGCCGCCCGAGGGCGAACCGGTGCTGATGACCTTCGACGAAGTGGACACCGCGTTCCACGAATTCGGTCATGCCCTGCACGGTCTGTTCTCGCAGGTCGAGTATCCATACTTCTCCGGCACCAACGTGCCGCGCGACTTCGTGGAATATCCCTCGCAATACAACGAAATGTGGGCCACCGAGCCCGCGGTGTTCGCCAACTACGCCAAGCACTACAAGACCGGCGAGCCCATGCCGCAGGCGCTGATGGACAAGGTGCTGGCAGCCAAGAAGTTCAATCAGGGCTACGCCACCACCGAGTATCTGGCGGCGGCGATGCTCGACCAGAACTGGCATCAGATATCCGCGAACGAAGCACCGGCCGCCGATGCGGTGATGGATTTCGAGGCGTCCGCGCTCAAATCCGACGGCGTCGATTTCTACGCCGTGCCGCCCCGCTACCGCTCGCCCTACTTCGCACACGTTTTCGCCGGCGGCTATTCGGCCGGCTACTACGCCTACATCTGGAGCGAAGTCCTCGCCGCCGATACCGAGCACTGGTTCCGCACCCACGGCGGCCTGCAACGCGCCAACGGCGACTACCTGCGCGCCAAGCTGCTGTCGCGCGGCGGCAGCGTGGATGCCTCCGAACTGTTCGAACAGTTCTACGGCAGCGAACCCGAAATCGGGCCGTTGCTGGAGCGTCGCGGCCTCAACGCGAAGTCCGAGTAAGCCCGTTTCGAGTAGGCCCGCCGCCCACACGCGGCGGGCCTTTTCCGTCGCGGCGTGGCGTAGCCCGGATGCAGCGCAGCGAAATCCGGGGCAAACTCGGCGCATGCTGCGCTATCGCAGAACTCGCCAACCCGGAGGAACGTATTTCTTCACGGTGACCCTGCGCAATCGCCAATCGCATTGGCTGACGCACCATATTGACGATTTGCGAAACGCAAGCCCGAGGGGACCGAATCCGCCGCGCAGCCGACTCCGGCGGATACGACTTGCGGCAATCCAGATTCCGGGAGCACAGCATCTGTGACGAGATCGATCTGCAACGACACGTCGACTACATTCACTCCAACCCGGTGAAGCACGGCTGGGCTGAGCGGGTCTGCGATTGGCCAAATTTCTCGTTTCATCGCTACGTTCGGCAAGGCCGGTTGCCAAACGACTGGGGAGGATCCGGGAGCCTGGCGAATTAGGAGAGAGCCCCAAAAAAACCTCTGCGTGGGGGCGGCTTTCTCGAACCGGACTCTTCAATTGCCCGAAGTACTTGTGGTTCCCGAGGCGTCAGTGGGGTTGTCATCGTCGCTCACCGCCACCGAACGGAATCGACGTGAATTCCCCAGGCATCTGCTCCAGCGGGCGGACCGCGGCAAGTTCAAGGCTGGCCATTACGGGATCGACCCCAATCGAGACTATCGAAATGCCTGTGCCGATATTGACCATGGAGGTGGACAATATCGGCGTTACGGTACCGGCGAGAGGCGACTAGATCTGTATTCCAATTCCGGCGTCGAGCATCCTGAGCACTTGACCAGAAGACACGGCACCCTAGTCCTGTTTCGGCTTTTCAGTCGCATTCAAACAGTGATAAATGCACCAACGGGATGATGGAACAAACTCCGGCACCGCCGCACAGCCAGAGCCCCGCCGATCATCGACCAAGTCGGGCATCTCCGTGAAGACACGCCGCAAATCCTGCGAAGCAGGAAACGTCACCCGAAGCAGTGGTCAAGCCTCCCGACTCATTGCATTGCGGCTGCCGCTGCGCAACATCCGTATTTCCGCGATCAGATCGTCCATCGCCGCCAGTGCGAAGCCGAGCGCGGCCTCGTCGGTGAAACGGCCGTCCCTGATCTTCTCATGCACGCTGCCGATCACGACGTCGGGCCGCGCCACCACGCGTACGCGCGCCGCGATCAGGGTTTCCCGCAATTGGTACTGCGCGCGCACACCGCCGGTGAACGCAGGCGAGGCCGATAGAGTGAGCGCAATCTTGCCCTGCAATGACGATTCGCCATAGGGTCGCGAGGCCCAGTCGAGCGCGTTCTTGATCACGCCGGACATGCCGTAGTTGTATTCGGGAGAAATGACCACCAGGCCGTCGCTCTGCCGGATCGCCTGACGCAGGGCGGCCACCGCTGGCGGCGCCTCGGCGGTATCGAAGTCCTGGTCATAGAGTGGTACCGCGTGCAGCGGAAACAGCGTCAGCTCGGCGGCGGCCTGAATCCGTTGCTGCAGCGCCACGAGCACGGCGGTGCAGTAGGAGTGCTTGCGCAGGCTGCCAGACAGGCCCAACAGCCGGATCGGTGGAGCTTCATGCATGACGTGACCTTCTCGTCGAACGATGGAGGAGAGTACAGCGGTTCAGCCGGCTGCCTTGATCTGGCCGCTCAGCGGCAGCGCACGGATACGCTGACCGCTGGCGGCGAACACGGCATTGACCAGCGCCGGCGCCACTGGCGGCAGGCCGGGCTCGCCGACACCGCCGAGCGGCTGCGCGAAATCGTCGGGTGCGATCATGTGCACGCGGATTTCGCGCGGCGTCTCGTTGATGCGCAGCACCTGGAACTGGTGGAAGTTGGTCTGCTGCGCACGGCCGTCCTCGAAGCGGATCTCGCCATGCAAGGCCAGCCCCAGGCCCATGATCACGGCGCCTTCCATCTGCGAGCGCACGCGCTCGGGATTGACCTGCGGGCCGCAGTCGACGGCAATGTCGACGCGCGGGATCGACAGGCTGCCGTTCGCGCCCACTTCCACCTCGCAGACCACCGCGGTGTAGCTGACAAAGCTGCGGTGCGCGGCGAGACCGAGGCCGCGTCCCGGCGGCAGCTTGCGGCCCCAGCCGGCCTCGCGCGTGACGGTTTCGACGACGCGGCGCCAGCGGCCGATGTCCACCGGGTGCTGCCCCGGGTCCTCGCCGTAGTTGGCGGTGTCGCCCAGCGCGGTGGACTCGATGCGCCGCGGCGGACCGAGCAGTTCCAGCAGATAGTCGCGGTGATCGCGGCCGGCTGCATGCGCCAGTTCGGCGACGAAGGACTGGATCGCGAAAGCATGCGGGATGTTGTAGACCGAGCGAAACCAGCCGATGCGCGTGTGTGCGCGCGCTTCGGGGTTTTCGATGCGGATATTGGGAATGGCGAACGGCAGGTCGGTGATGCCCTGCGCCAGCTCGCCGGCGCGCAGGTGCAGCGGATCGGGGCCGAAGGTGGAGCCGATCGACGGCGCAGTGGTGCGGTGCAGCCAGGCGCTGACCTTGCCGTCCGCGTCCAGACCGGCTTCCAGGTGCTCGGCGGACACGGTGTGGAAATAGTCGTTGACGATGTCGTCCTCGCGCGTCCAGGTCAGCTTGACCGGCTTGCCGCCCATGGCCCTGGACAGCAGGGCCGCCTCGACCACGTAGTCGGGCTTGGATTTGCGGCCGAAGCCGCCGCCGAGCAGGGTGACGTTGCCGGTCACGTTTTCCAGCGGCAGACCCAGCGCCTCCGCCACCTGGACGCGCGCCGCCTGCGGGCCCTGCGTGCAGGCCCAGAACTCGCAGCGCGTGCCGCTGAGCTCGGCCACCGCGGCTGGCGGTTCCATCGGCGCGTGCGCCAGATGCGGCAGATAGTAGTCGGCGGCGAGACGCCGGTTGGCGCCGGCCAGGGCCTTGCCGACATCGCCCTGGTCGCGCACCAGCCAACCCGGCTGTTTCGACGCCGCTTCGAGCTCGGCGCGGAAGGCGGTGGAGTCGTAGCCGGCGTTGGGGCCGTCGTCCCACTGGATCTTCAGCAACTGACGCGCCTTGATCGCGGTGCCGGTGTTGTCGGCGATCACCGCGACGCCGCCCAGCGGCATGAAGCCGGAGGGGATCGGCGGCGTTTCCAGCGTCAGGATCCTGATCACACCCGGCAGCTTGCCGGCTTCGGCGGCGTCGAACGAGACCAGGCGCCCGCCGTACACCGGCGGCCGTGCGATCACTGCGTAGACCATGCCGTCGCGGCGTGTGTCGATGCCGTACTGCGCGCGGCCGCTGACGATATCGAGACCGTCGACCAGCGGCGTCCTGTCCTTTCCGATGTAGCGGAACTCGGCGGGCGGCTTGAGTCGCAGCGACCCGGCCGCTGGCACCGGCAGCCCCGCGGCGCGGCGTGCCAGCTCGCCGTAGCCGAGCTTGCGGCCCGAGGCGGCGTGCACCACTTCGTGATGACGTGCCGCCACTGAACCGACGTCCACCGACCAGGTGGCGGCGGCCGCGGTCTCGAGCATCGCGCGTGCGGCCGCGCCGGCGCGGCGCAGCGCCGCGAAGCTCTGGCGCAGACTGCGCGAGCCGTCGGTGTCCTGGTTGCCATAGCGCTCTTCGTCGCCCTGGGCCTGCTTCACGCTGACGCGCGACCACTCGGCTTCCAGCTCGTCGGCGATCACCAGCGCCACCGAGGTGCGCACGCCCTGGCCCATCTCGGAGCGGATGCAGACGATGTTCACCGCGCCGTCCTCGGCAATTTCGATGAACAGCTGCGGGTCGTCGCGCAGGCCGTGCGGCATGCCCTCGCCGCCATACCGCTTCGGCTCCTGCGCGGCCTGCAGCAGCGGCAGGCCGCCGACGGCGAGCACCAGGCTGCCGGCGCCGAAGCCGAGCAGGAAGGCACGGCGACTCTCGTTGCGCAGGCCGGGAAGTGTGTCGCTCATGTCCGGTCTCCGGCCTGCGCCGCCTGCCGGATCGCCGCGCGGATACGCGTGTAGGTACCGCAGCGGCACAGGTTGCCGGCCATGGCGGCGTCGATCTCGGCCTCACTCGGCTGCGGCGTGCTCCTGAGCAGTGAGGCGGCCTGCATGATCTGGCCCGGTTGGCAGTAGCCACACTGTGCCACGCCGAGTTCATGCCAGGCCTGCTGCAGGGGATGCGAGGCGTCGGGCGACAGGCCCTCGATGGTGGTCACCTGCTTGCCGGCGGCCGCCGAGACCGGAGTGACACAGGCGCGGATGGCGACGCCGTCCAGATGTACGGTGCAGGCACCGCACAGCGCCATGCCGCAGCCGAACTTGGTGCCGGTGAAGCCGAGGCCATCGCGCAGGTACCACAGCAACGGCAGGTCAGCGGCGCCGTCGAACTGCTGCAGGCGTCCATTCACGGTCAGTTGGATCATCGGTTCCCCTCGTCCTTTTGAAAAGCCACGGGTGCTGCGTCGGCGGTCAGGGCAACTGCGACAGGAAGCTCGCGAGCGCGACCAAATCCGCGTCGGACATGCCCTGTACCACCTCGTTCATCATCGGATCGTCGGCGCTGCGCCGGCCGTCGCGGAAGTCGCGAAGCGACTTCGTCAGATAGTCGGCGCGCTGGCCGGCGAGCCGCGGGTACGCGCCGTTGCCGGCGAAGTCCGGCTGGTGGCAGGAGGCGCAGAAACGCGACTCGGCCACGCGCCGGCCGGTGGCCACGGCCGGTTCATCGGGTGCGCCCGAGGGCCGCGGCACCAGCGCCGCATACCCGGCAGCAAGATCGTCGATGTCCGCATCGCTCAGCCCGCCGGCCAGCGGTGTCATGATCGGCGACGGCCGCTGGCCGTCGCGGAACAGATGCAGCTGTCGCGCGAGGTAGGCCGCCGGCTGGCCCGCGAGCGAAGGCGTCTCGACCATCGCGGAATGGCCATCGACGCCGTGGCAGCCGGCGCAGGCGGCCGCATCCGCGGCCTGTGCCGCGGGCATCGCCGACAGCAGGGCTACCCCCATCGCCAGGTACCTGGCCACAGCGACCAAGCGCAGCGTGCGCGCATTCGCCTGCACGCTCATTCCCGGTAGCTGATGCGGTAGAGCACGCCGGCGACGTCGTCCGACACCAGCAAGGCACCGTCGGGCATCGGCTGCACGTCCACCGGACGGCCCCAGGCGCTCTCGCCCTGCAGCCAGCCTTCGGCGAACACTTGCGGGCCGGCCTGCGGTTTGGCCGGGTCCACCGTCATCAGCCGATAGCCGGATTTCTTCGAGCGGTTCCAGGAACCGTGCTGGGCGATGAAGATGCGCTTGCGGTACTCCGGCGGGAACATTTCGCCGATGTAGAAACGCATGCCGATCGACGCGGTATGTGGGCCCAGCCTGGCCGCGGGCGGCACGGCGTCGCTGCAATGGCCAAGCTTGCCGAATTCGGGGTCGGGCGTGTCGCCCTGGTGGCAGAAGGGATAGCCGAAATGCTGGCCGACGGCCGTGGCATGGTTGAGCTCATCGTCGGGCAGGTCGTCGCCGAGCCAGTCGCGGCCATTGTCAGTGAACCACAGCTGGCGCGTGGCCGGATCCCAGTCAAAGCCCACGGTGTTGCGCACACCACGCGCGTAGACCTCGGCCGCCGAACCGTCAGGCTTGATGCGGCGGATCTGTGCATGCGCGGGGCCCGGGTCGCAGATGTTGCAAGGCGCCCCCACCGGTACGTAGAGCCAGCCGTCGGGACCGAAGGCAATGAACTTCCAGCCGTGCGACTCGTCCTTGGGCAAGTCGTCGTAGACCACCACCGGTGCCGGCGGCCGGTCGAGGCGCTGCTCGATATCGTCATAGCGCAGCACACGCCCGACTTCCGCGACGTACAGCGCGCCGTCCCTGAAGGCCACGCCGTTGGGACGGTGCAGGCCGCTTGCGATGGTCTTGACCTCGCGCCGGCCACCGTGGTCCACCACCGCGTAGACGCGGCTGTCCTGGCGTGTGCCGACGAACACGGTGCCTTGGCGGCCCAGCGTGATCGAGCGCGCGTTGCTGACACCCTCGGCCCAGGTCTCGACGACGAAGCCCGGCGGCAGGCGCAGGCGCTCCAATGGCAGCGTGGTGTCTTGCGCCTGAACCTCCGGCGCCATCGTCGCGGCGAGCAGCAGCGCGGCGATCAAGTGGCGCGCCGAAAGCCGCGCAAGAGGCAGGCGATCGTTCGATGTCATGAACTCGTCCCCGGTTTGGCGTGGATGCGGGGCCGGCTCACGCGACCCGCGCCGGCGGCGCCATGAATTCGGGCCCGGCGGGATCGGTGATGCAGACAGCCAGGATGCGGTCGATTTCAGCCAGCGCCTCGGCATCCAGCGACCAGCCCATCGCTTCGCCCACGGTCGAGAGCTGGTCCGCCCGGCGTGCCCCCCACAGGGCAATGGTCGGACCCTGGTCGAGGATCCAGCGCACGGCCAGTGCCGAGATGCTCTTGCCGTAGCGCGCGCAAACTGCGCGAGGGCATCCACTGCAGCCAGATACTGTTCCAGGCGCGGCGGTCGGAACTTGGGGTCGTGGTTGCGCAAATCGTCGCCGGCGAAACGGCGCGAGGCGGTCACCGTGCCGGTCAGCAGGCCTCGGCACAGCGCGCCGTAGGCCAGCACCGCGAGGTCGCGCTGCCTGGCGTAGGGCAACACGTCGGCCTCGATCGTGCGTTCGAAAAGGTTGTACGGCGGCTGCACTGCATGCAATGGCGCCACGCTTGAGAACGCCATCATCTGCTCGGGACTGAAGTTGCTCACGCCGATGGCGCGGATGCGGCCCTCGCGCAGGAACTCGGCCATCACTTCGGCCGTTTCTTCGATCGGCACCCGTGGATCGGGCCAGTGAATCTGGTAGAGATCGATGTAATCGGTACCCAGGCGGCGCAGCGAATCCCCCAGCTCTTGGCGCAGGCGCTGCGGCGTGGAATTGCGCATCGCCTTACCGTCGCGCCAATCCAGGCCAACCTTGGTCGCGATCAGCGCGCGCTCGCGGCGGCCGGCCAGCGCCTTGCCGATGATCTCCTCAGAGTAGCCGAAGCCGTAGACCGGCGCGGTGTCGATCAGGTTGATGCCGTGGTCGAGCGCGGCGTGGACCGCGGCGATGGCCTCGGACTCCTCGCTGCCGCCCCACATCCAGCCGCCGATCGCCCAGCTGCCGAGGGCGATGCGTGAGGCGTTCAGGCCGGTTTGTCCTATGGGCAGGGTTTCCATTGTCGGCTCCGTTGTGCGGGAGGCGGGCTCGCATCTGCCGCCACCATTAGGTAGAGTTGGTCTTGCATGGCCCATTTTTGGACCAGTTCCCTGTGGGAGCAAACGAGAAGTTCTTTCCCTAGACCAAGTTCAGCTTGCCCTTGTCGCCCCATGAGCCGCCGTCTTCCACCATTGGGTGCGCTGCGGGCCTTCGAGGCCGCGGCGCGGCATGCGAGCTTCGCGCGCGCCGCCGAGGAGCTGCACATCACCGCCGCGGCGGTGAGCCAGCAGGTACGCAACCTCGAGGACTATCTCGGCCTGCGGTTGTTTGCGCGCCGCCCCCGCGGAGTGGAGCTGACCGTCGCCGGCGGCGGCTACGCCCACAGCTTGGGCGGGCTGCTCGATCAGCTGGCGCAAGTGACCGAGCACATGCGGCGGCGGCCGGATGCGGGTGGCCGGCTCACCATCGCCACCACGCCCTCGTTTGCCGCGCGCTGGCTGATGCCGCGACTGATCCGCTTCATGGAACTGCATCCGGAACTCGATGTGAGGCTGTCCACCTCCAACACGCTGGCGGACTTCTCTCAGCAGGATATCGACGTCGGCGTGCGCTACGGCACCGGCCGCTGGCACGGGTTGGAGGCACGTCTGCTGACGGAAACCTCACTGTTCCCGGTGTGCAGCCCGGCCGTTCGCCAAGGGCCGCCGACGCTGCGCCGGCCGGCCGACCTGCGTCCGCGCAGTCTGCTGCGGCTGATGACCGATGACTGGCCGCGCTGGCTGCGGGAGGCGAACTTGGACGACATGAAGGCCGAGGGCGCGCAGTACAGTGACTCGGCGCTACTGGCGCAGGCAGCGGCCGCAGGCCACGGCGTGATCCTGGGCCAGAGTGTGATCGTCGCCGACGACCTAGCTGCCGGCATTCTGGTGGAGCCTTTCGAGCTGCGCATCGCCACCGACCTGGCCTACTACATCGTCGGCCTGCCGGAATCGCTGGAGCGACCGGCAGTCAAGGCCTTCGAGCACTGGCTGCGAGACGAGTTGTCGGAACCGCCAGTGGGCAAATACGGGTAAACCGAGGCGGACCGAGATTTGCCACGCGCCGCACTGCTCAACGATGCCATATCCCAACGAAAGACTCATAGCATAGGTAACTATATGTTCCGTATACGAACCTTAGCCCTTGGTGATTTTCATCAGAGGACTGGCTTCGGCCTAGAGGGGCTCGCACGACCGGCACTTGCGGCTCAGTTCAGGCGGCTGCGGTACATTGCTCCATTAGCACACCGTCTCCGGCCATGAAGCCCGCAGAGCGACTCGTACAGAAAATCCTGGCAGCGCTGGCATTGCTGGCGGTGATCGCGATCTTCGCGTTCGGCACCTATCTGTGGATGCACGGCGGGCGTGGACATCCGGAAACGGAGGAATTTTCGGCACGCGAAGCCGACCCGGTGGCGCTGCTTGGCGACTTCAAAAGCTATGCGAGCGTGGAGTCGGTGACGACGCGCATCGGTCAGTCGGGGCATGCCAGGCATGCTTCGCAACGCGATTGGCCGCTCAATCCCGACTATCCGAATCGGACGTCGACGATCCTCAAGGCGCCGGATTTTCAGGCCTGCGGCAGCGAAGGGCATCTGAGTCTGTTGTTCTTCAACGACCGGCTCTACGAAGCCCAGTTCACTCCCGACGATCCACGGGCCTGCCTGCGCCATCTGCAGCAGCGGTACCCACGCATGCGGCAGGTGAAGAACGGGCGTGGCGAATGGATCGACGGGCATCTGCGTGTCGCCACCGATCTGCGCTTCTCGCAGAGCGAGGTCGGGCAGGCGCTGGCGGTCGAGCCTTATGTGCTGTGGCAGGACTGGCGCCTGCGCGAGCAGCTCGATGACTGGGATGCGCGTTTTGGCGGCATCCCGGCACAGCCGCAAGTCCGGGAACTGCGGGGCCCCAGCGAGGACTGATTCAATGTCAGTTCAAGTTGGGCGAAGACGGGATGAGGGAACGCTTTTCGTTGATTGGCAGCGAACGCCACGAAAAGCGCCCTCACCCCGGCCCTCTCCCAGAGGGCTGAGCATTACCCACAAGTCCGCTGGACATCGGGAGGGGCGCGCTGGTTGGAGAGGGTCCGGTAGACGTGGGTGAGTTCGTCGAGGCGCTGCAGGCCGCGCCAGGTGGTCTGTGTGCCGGGTTCGCCATCCGACTTTCT
>JAHZLQ010000054.1 GCA_022599775.1 Gammaproteobacteria bacterium | reverse complement strand
TTCCTTGGCTTCGCTACGTTCCTCCGCATGGCCCGCCCTCTACGCATCGAATTCCCCGGCGCGATCCATCATGTGATGGCGCGCGGCAATGCCCGCCAGCCGATTTTCTTCAATGACGAAGATCGCGTCGCCTTCCTCGACGGGCTCGGACAGGTCTGCGGGCGACAGCAGTGGCGCGTGTGGGCTTGGTGCCTGATGGATAACCACTATCACCTGCTGATCGAAACGTTGAGCCCCACCTTGTCGCGCGGCATGCGCGAAGTGAACGGGGTCTACACGCAAGCCTTCAATCGCCGGCACGGTCGTGTGGGACACCTGCTTCAGGGTCGCTACAAGGCGGTGCTCGTCGACCGCGACGCTTACCTGCTGGAAGTGTCCCGCTATGTTGTTCTGAATCCCGTACGGGCAGGTCTCGTCGCCGATGTCGAAGCCTACCTCTGGAGCAGCTATCGGGCGATGGTCGGCAAGGAGTCGCCTGCCGACTGGCTGGCGGTCGAGGCCACGCTCGAATTCTTCGGCAAGAATCGAATGCGGGCGCGCAATGCTTATGCTCGATTCGTAAATGACGGCGTCAACGATGGCTTCGATCTGGATGCCGCTGTCCGCAATCAGATTTTTCTGGGCGACGAGTTGTTCGTCGAACGCATGGCGGCGCAAGCCGAGTGCAATACCCGTGAAGTCCCCAAGGCGCAGCGCCGAGTGAAATCGCTGAAAGCGTACGAGTGCGAGCACAAGCACCGCGATACCGCGATCCGCGCCGCCTACGACAGCGGCACCTACACACTGCCGCAGATCGGCGCGCACTTCGGTCTGCACTACTCGACCGTAAGCCGGATCGCGCGAGGTGTTGATCGACGGGCTTCGTCAAGAAGCAAGACCTGACCCTAAGTTCCTGACCCTAAGTTCCCCGGGCTTCGTCAAGAAGCAAGACCTGACCCTAAGCTCCGGGCTTGACCCTAAGCTCCTAAGTTCCTGTCCTGGATCACCGGCCTGCGCTCGGAGGAAACCGAGGCGCGCGCGAAGATGGATGCGGTGACCACCAATGCCGACGGCATCGTCAAAGTCGCTCCGCTGCTGGGCTGGACCAGCAAAGGCGCGAAGCCGCCAAGAACAGCTTCGGAAGCTTTCATTTTTCTTTGCGCCTTTGCGCCTTTGCGCCTTTGCGCGAGAAACCGCGTTTGAGACACGCCCCCTCCCCTGTGCGCCCAGGCGCCAGCCCGGCATAATCCCCGCCATATCCGGGGATGGGGCGCCACTGTCGTCATGAGCGACAAATCCGAGTTATTGGCTTCACTCAAGATCGACCGTGGCGAGCCGCCGTCCGACGACGGCCACTCGCGGACGTGGCTGTGGGGGGTACTGGCCTTGCTCCTGATCGCGCTGATCATCGGCGCGACGCTGGTGTTCGGGCGCGACAAGGCCGTCGAGGTTCGCAGCGCGGTGGCGCTGGCGGCTTCGTCCGGCGCCGCGGCCGGGTCGGTACTCGACGCCTCCGGCTATGTCGTCGCCCGGCGTCAGGCCACAGTCTCGGCCAAGATCACCGGCAAGGTCACCCAGGTGCTGATCGAGGAAGGCCAGCACGTGCAGGCCGGCGAAATCATGGCGGAGCTGGAGGACACGACCGAGGGCGCGCAGCTCAATCTGTCGCGCGCGCGCCTGGACGCCTCACGCAGCGAACTGCGCCAGTTGCAGGTGCAGCTCGACGATGCGCAGCGCACGCTGCGGCGCAATCGCGAGCTCGCCGAACGCAAGCTGGTCAGCCAGTCGCTGCTGGACAGCGCCCAGGCCGAGGCCGAAGCGTTGGCGGCTCAGCTCGCCACCGCCCGCGAAAACGTGCGTGTGGCACAGCGTCAGGTCGACGTGAGTCAGCGCAATCTCGACGAGACCACGGTACGCGCACCGTTTGCCGGTGTGGTCACGGTCAAGGCGGCGCAGGTGGGCGAGATCGTATCGCCGCTGTCGGCCGGCGGCGGCTACACCCGCACCGGCATCGGCACGATCGTGGACATGGACTCGCTGGAGATCGAGGTCGATGTCAACGAGAACTTCATCAACCGCGTGCAGCCCGGCCAGAAAACCACCGCCACCCTCAACGCCTATCCGGAATGGAAGATTCCGGCCCGCGTGATCGCGGTGATTCCGACGGCAGACCGCAGCAAGGCGACCATCAAGGTCCGCGTCGAGATTCTCGAAAAGGACGCGAGGATTCTTCCGGAAATGGGTGTGCGGGTGGCGTTTCTCGGCGAGGAGCGGCCCCAGGGCGAAAAGCTCGAAGGCGTTTTGGTCGACGCGGCAGCCATCAAGAACGACGGCGGCGCCAAGGTGGTCTATTTGATTCGCGGCGACAGCGTGGAACGACGCGCCGTGACCACCGGCATCAAGCGCGGCGAGCGCGTGCAGGTCACGGCGGGTCTGTCGCCTGGCGACCGCGTGGCCCTTGGCCCGCTCGAACAGCTCAGCGACGGCAGCACGATCCGGATCGGCGAATAGTCATTTTTCGGGCCTATCGTTAATACACTCGATAAGCCCTCGGCACGGCGGCAGGCGGGAAAGGGGAAACAGCGATGAACAACACTCTGGTCAGTTTGAGCGGCGTCACCAAGTCCTATACGCGCGGCAAGGAGACGGTGCAGGTGCTCGAAGCCCTGGACCTGGAGATCGCACGCGGCGATTTTCTGGCGCTGATGGGTCCAAGCGGTTCCGGCAAGACCACGCTGCTGAACCTGATCGGCGGACTCGACCAGCCCAGCGGCGGCTCGATTTCGGTGGATGGACAACGCATCGACCAGCTGTCCTCGTCGCGACTGGCCGCCTGGCGGGCCAACCACGTGGGCTTCGTGTTCCAGTTCTACAACCTGCTGCCGGTGCTCAACGCGCAGCGCAACGTGGAGCTGCCGCTGCTGCTGACCAAGCTGTCCGCGAGCCAGCGCCGCAAAAACGCCGAAGTCGCCCTGGATATCGTCGGTCTCAAGGATCGCGCGAAACACAAGCCGAACGAACTCTCGGGCGGTCAGGCGCAGCGCGTGGCGATCGCACGTGCGCTGGTGGCGGACCCCACGCTGCTGGTCTGCGACGAACCGACCGGTGATCTCGACCGCAAGACCGCCGACGAAATCCTGACGCTGTTGCAGGAACTCAATCGCACGCACGGCAAGACCATCATCATGGTCACGCATGACCCCAAGGCGGCTGAATACGCAACGCACACCCTGCACCTGGACAAGGGCCGGCTGGTCACGGAAGCGGCGTGATGAAGTACTTTCCGCTGATCTGGGCGACACTCTGGCGCAAGAAGGCGCGCACTATCCTCACGCTGCTTTCGATCGTGATCGCGTTTTTCCTGTTCGGCATGCTGCAGGGCGTCAACAGCGCGATCAATCACAGCGTGGAGCTGGCCAATGTCGACCGGCTGATCTCGATCAACCGGGTGTCGCTGACCGAACCGCTGCCGATGTCCTACCTGTCCCAGATCCAGTCGGTGCCGGGGGTCGAGGCGGTGGCCTACTCGTCCTGGTTCGGCTCCTACTATCAGGATCCCAAGCAATTCGTGTTCGGAACCCCGATCGACGTCGACCTGTACTTCCCGATCGTGCCCGAGGTGGAAATTTCCGACGAGGCGATCGACAAGCTCAAACGCACCCGCACCGGCGCGGTGGTCGGCGAGCCGCTGATGGAAAAGTACGGCTGGAGCGTGGGTGACCGGATTCCGATCCAGTCCACGATCTGGACCAAGGCCGACGACGGCACCTCGAACTGGGAATTCGACATCGTGGGAACCTACAACGTATCCGAAGACCCCAATCAGGCCAATGGCTTCTTCTTCAACTACGAGTATTTCGAGGAAGCCCGCGCCTTTGCCAAGGGCACGGTCGGCTGGTATTTCCTCAAGGTCAGCGATCCCACACGCGCCGCGGAAGTGGCCAATGCGATCGACGCGCGCTTCGCCAACTCCGCGTCCGAGACCAAGACCCAGAGCGAAAAGGAATTCCAGCAGTCATTCATCAAGCAGTTCGGCGACATCAATTTCATCGTCAACGCGATTCTCGGTGCGGTGTTCTTCACGCTGCTGTTCCTGACCGGCAACACCATGATGCAGTCGGTGCGTGAGCGCATCCCGGAGCTGGCGGTACTCAAGACCCTGGGCTTCTCCGACGCCAAGGTGGTGAGCTTCGTCGTCGCCGAGGCGCTGATGCTGTGTCTGCTGGCCGCGCTGATCGGCCTGGGGTTTTCGGCGCTGGCGTTCCCGGCGCTCAAGGGCTTCATCGGTGAAGCCAGTCTGCAGCGTGAGGTGATCGTCACCGGCATCAGTGCCGCGGTCGTGCTGGCGCTGATCATCGCGCTGATGCCGGCATCGCGCGCGCTGCGTCTTTCCATCGTCGACGCCCTGGCCGGTCGTTGAGGAGAACCGCATGAAACAGACGCTCGCTGTGACCCTGATGAACCTGCGCGCAATTCCGCAGCGCCTGGGCACCTCGCTGGTGATCGTGATCGGCATCGCCGGGGTGGTGGCCGTGCTGGTCTCGGTGCTGGCCATGGCCGTGGGCTTCCACAAGACCGTCAGCAACACCGGCCGGCCCGACCGCACCCTGGTACTGCGCGGCGGCTCCCAGGCGGAGATCAACAGCAGCCTGTCACGAGAGGACGCGCAGACCGTACTCGACGCGCCGGGCATCCGCCGCACCGCCGACGGCAAGCCGATCGCCTGCGGCGAGGCCGTGACCATCATCAGCATGAAGACCATCGCCGATGACTCGGATTCGAACGTGACCCTGCGCGGCACCTGCGACAAGTTGCAGGCCTTGCGCCCGGAACTGAAGATGGTTGCCGGACGCATGTTCGAACCCGCCGTGCGTGAACTGATCGTCGGTGTCTCTGCCGCCAAGCAGTTCAAGAATCTGCAGATCGGCGACGAGATCGAGTTCCGCAACTCGTCGTGGACCGTGGTCGGACATTTCACCACCGGCGGCGACAACCACGAATCCGAACTGGTCGGAGACATCGAGACGGTGCTCTCGGCCTACCGGCGCAACGGCTACCAGTCGCTGACGGCACTGCTGAATTCGCCGGAGCAGTACGCGGCGTTCAAGGACTCGCTGACCACCAACCCCACGCTCAAGGTCGACGTTCGCACGGAACCGGAGTACTACGCCCAGCAGTCCGAGCAACTCACCAAGCTGCTCAACTTTCTGGCCTACTTCGTGGGCGGGATCATGGCGATCGGCGCGATGTTCGGCGCGCTCAACACCATGTACTCGGCCGTCTCATCGCGCTCCGTGGAAATCGCGACATTGCGATCGATCGGATTTTCGGCCATGCCGGTGGTGGTGTCGGTGATCGTGGAGGCCATCCTGCTATCGCTGATCGGCGGCGTGATCGGCTCGGCGCTGGCCTGGATCTTCTTCAACGGGAACGCGGTTTCGACCCTGGGCGGCGGCTTCAGCCAGGTGGTGTTCGAGCTGACCGTGAGCCCCGGCCTGATCAGCACCGGCATCATCTGGGCCTGTCTGATCGGTCTGGTCGGCGGCCTGTTCCCGTCGATCCGCGCGGCACGCCTGCCGATCGTCGACGCGCTGCGGGCCAACTGAAACCTAGGCGACTAAAGCAGCGCCTGCACCTGCGCCGCCGCCTGCTCTCCCGAACGAACGGCACCGTCGATATAGCCATTCCAAATCGACGCGGTTTCGGTGCCCGCCCAGTGCAGCAAACCGGCCGGCATCGACAACTGGTCGCCATAGTCAAGCCACACGCCTGGCGGCATGTAGCCGGCATAGCAGCCGCGCGTCCACTCCTCCGAGGCCCAGTTCTGCTCGATGTAGTCCAGCGGCTCCGCTGCACCCTCGCCGAAATATCGAACGAAGCTTTCGATGACACCTGCCCGACGCTGTTCCGGCGTCATGCGCATCGCGGCGCGGCCCTCCTCGCCTTCGATGAATCCCATCATCACGCCGACATGCCCGTCCGGAGGAGAATTGTCATAGGTCAACTTGACCGGCCCTGTGTCGCTGGTCGCCTGTCCGGAAAGCCCATCCATACGCCAAAACGGGGTCGGATAGACACATTGCACCTTGATCACCGTGCCCATCGGCATTCGCTGCGTAAGCTGATCGCGCAAGCCGGTGAGCGCGGGCATATAGCGAATCCGAGCCGCCAAGGTCGGCGGCAAGGTGACAATCGCACGCTGCGCTTTGATCGAGAACGAGTTGCCGCGAACAACGACCGTTCCGTCGCCCTGCTCAATCTCCGATACCGGCGCATTGAGCAGTACGCGCTCGCCGAGGTCCGCAGCCATACGCTGAGCAATCAGCTGTGTTCCCCCGACTACGCGCGATTCCTGAGCGCCGCCGGCGGTATCGATCAGCACATCGAGAGAACCGGCTGAATGAATGTAGAACAGGACGTGCAATAGAGACAGATCACGCGGCTGAGCGCTGAATACCGCTTCGATCGCCAGCTGCACCAGAGATTTTCCACCGGGCGTAATCAGATTCTGATCCATCCATGTCTGGAACGTCTGGCTGTCCCATTCTTCGGCGTTTTCGGCGGTCCATGGCGCATCAAGCGGTACCTGTTCCGCCAGCGCGTTGAGGCGCTCGATCGTGAGGCCGGCCTCCGCCGCACCGATGGGGTCGGTCGGCGGAACGCGCCCGTCGTAGCTCACGGCGCGGCCGTTTCGATAGTCGATCAAACTGCCATCGTTGTAAGTCGGAAACGTGGACAGTCCAAGCTCATCGATCAGCGCCAGTACGCGATCCTGGGTGGGGCCGACCCACTGCCCGCCGACTTCGACGATCGTATCGCTATGCGCGGGAGGTGATAGTGCATAGTTCAAGGTACGTCCGCCGACTCGACCGCGCGCCTCGGCAACAAGGACGTGCACGCCGGCTGCGACAAGACGGCGTGCCGCAGTGAGGCCAGCGACACCACCACCGACGATCACCACGTCGGCTTGGTAGTCCCCGCTTGTAGCAGACGGTGCGGAGGCCTCGGCTCCCCCGATCGGTGCGCTATTGCCGCAGCCGCCCAGCAAGGCGGCAGAACCCAATGCCGCAGCCCCGGTCAATAGCAGGCTCCTTCGGTCGATGTCGATGTCAGCCATTCGTGCACCCCGGCATATTAAATATACGCGTACATTTAATAGTGCGATAAGATGCAGTTGTCAAACTTTCCATGAGTCCCGATGCCGGCATCTGAATCAAAATTCGCTCGCAGTCGTTCCGCCGGCCGACCACCGCGAAGCGCCAAACAATCGGCAGAGATGAGGTTGCGGGTTATCGAAGTCGCACGCCAGCTATTCGAGCAACAGGGGTTCGAAGCGGTCAGCATGCGGCGTATCGCCGCCGTGGCGGGCTGCGCGCCGATGACCCTATACGGCTATTTCCGTAGCAAAAACGAAATCCTGCGCTATGTCTGGGAAGGCATCTTCGCGGAGCTGTTTGTTTTGGTAAGAGCGGCTGCGCGCCGCGGGACGCCGGCTACCAGGCTGCGCAGCGCCAGCAAGGCGTATCTCGACTACTGGCTGAAGCACCCGGACCGCTATCGGGCGGTCTTCTTCAACGAGGACCAGACCAGCGACGACGAGCGCTACTACGTCGACGCCTCGCCGGTCGTCGAGCGCTTTGAGATTTTTCGGGAGTTGATCACGGCCGCTCAAGCGGCCGACCAGGCTTGGCCACAAGATCCGCAGATCCTCGGCGAGACACTGGTCTGCGGATTGCACGGCATCGCCCTCGCCGCAATAACGATCCCGGAGTACTCTTGGACCTCGGCGGAAAAAATGCTCGATCAACTGCTGAGGGTGGTTCTCAGGCCGCAGAGCTGAGTCCCGCGCCCGCACGGATCGGTCACCGCAATCTTGTGCGCCATCAGATCGAAAATGGACCCATTTCTCACCGCAGCAATTGAAGAAGCCAGAATCGGTCTCGCCGAGGGCGGCATCCCGATCGGCTCGGTCATCGTCCATCGGGGCGAGATCATCGGCCGCGGCCACAACCGCCGCGTGCAACAGGGCAGCGTGGTGCTGCACGGGGAAATGGATGCGTTCGAGAACGCCGGACGTCGCCCTGGCGCGGTGTACCGTGAATGCACGCTCTACACCACGCTGTCGCCGTGCGCGATGTGCTCGGGGGCGATCCTGCTGTATGGAATCAGGCATGTCATCGTCGGCGAGAATCAATCATTCATGGGCGAAGAGGATCTGCTGCGCAGCCGCGGCGTACAGGTAGATGTGCTGCAGGACGCACAGTGCATCGCATTGATGGATCGTTTCATGCACGCCTCGCCGGAACTCTGGAACGAGGATATCGGCGTCTGATCAGGCTGATCCGTGCCTGCCGGACAGGGTTGCGGACAGACGTCGACGTCAACGGCCATGGCGCAAGCGCCACCCCGCAGAATGAATCGCCTGCGGCATAACCGCTGCCCTCACCCACCGCTCGCAAGCGGGCAAGGGTCGGTCGGCATTACGCCGCGCGTGATTCACGTTAACGACCGCTACTTCCGGCGGCCGGCTACCGACTTTGCGTCATCTGCCTCCCGGTTGCGGGCGCGGTCTCATTGCGTACCCCAGTAGCGCTGCATCTCGATATACAGGAACGACGCGGTCCAGGTGATCAGTACCAGACCCGTCAGCGACTCGATGCCGGTCAAATAGCGCAGCCGGCCGGTTGGCTCGATGTCACCGAGCCCCAGGGTAGTAAAAGTCGTAAACGAGAAGTAGGCACAATCAAGCAGGCTACCGGCGAAGTTGCCCTCGAGCTGTCCCCAGCCGTCGCTCTGCTGCATGAGGTAATACGCCAGCGCAAACACCCAGACTTCGACCGCGTGCGCGATCAGCGCACCGAAAACCCCGAGCACGATGCGGAACCGATGCCTGATTCGCATCCGCGGCAGGGCAATGCTGAGACGGAGCAGGGATTCGTAGTGAATCACCACCACGAGCGCGACCACCAGGCTGTTTATGACGATGGTTGCGATCACGGGAGTTAGCGGGATACCTAAACTGAGGTCGAACCCACGCGATTGTATGCGAGCAGGCGGGCGTGAGGCAGCAGCGGTTCGTACCTGCCGAAGGCGGCGCTGAGCGAAACGGTCATCGACCGATGCCGTGCCTCATGCACGAAAATGCTGCCCCCCGCCCAAACCTCGGGCTCAGACGAACAAGTCCGGCACAGTGTCCGGCACGTAAGCTGGAAACAATGCCAGCGCATCTGGATTCGCCAGACGCCGCTCTAGGCACTGCGCGAGCAGACCGCGCGTGTCGGTGGTGATCGCCAGGTCCTCGCCGTTGGCGAGTTGGGTGTCTGCGAGACCCGGCCAGACTCCGGCTATCTGGCCTCCCAGTACGCCGCCGCCCAGGGCATAGAACAGCGAACCAGTACCGTGGTCGGTGCCGTTGGAGGCGTTGTCGCCGACACGACGCCCGAACTCGGTCATCGCGATGACGGTGACGCGCTCCATCTGCGCGCCCAGATCAGTGTCGAAAGCGAGAAGTGCATCCGCCATGCCGCCAAGCGAAGCGGGCAGGTAGCTGTTCTCGTTCTCGTGGTGATCCCAGCCGCCGAGATCGAGACAGACCACCTCGACGCCAAGATCGGCCTTGATCAGTTGTGCAACCTGCAGCAGTTTCGATCCGGCCTCGCCGTCCGGGTATTCGGCGCCGTTCGCGGGCGTGAACTGTCCGGGGTCGGCCGCGGCAAGCTCGTCCATCGCCGCGAGCGCGGCCTGCGCGGTGCCGGCGTAGGGCAGCGACTCACGGAACAGCGCCGCCAGCGTGTCCTGGTACGGCGTGCTGCCGAGGTCGCCGAGTCCGAAGGCTGCAATCTCCGACACCGCGAGCGGATCCGGTGCACCGAGCAGCGAGGTGGGTACGGAGCCGGACAGCGAGGTGGCGCGAAACGGACGATCAGCGGTGGAAGCCGTGTTCGCAAGGTGACGTCCGATCCAGCCGGTATCGAGCGCACTCCCTGTGGCGATTCCCTCTTCGACGCGCGCCTGCGCATCGAAGTGCGAGCGTGTGCCATGCGGCACGCCGGCAGCGTGCACCAACGCGAGTCGGCCAGCGGCATAAAGCGCATGCAAGGACGCCGCAGCGGGATTGAGTCCGAAAAATCCATCCAGGTCGATCACGCCGTCCGACTGATCGGGCGGCGGGATCGCGATGCGTGTGCGCTTCGCGTAGTAGTCGGGGTCGCCGTAGGGAACCAGGCAGTTCAGGCCGTCCGCGGCGCCACGCTGGAAAATGCAGATCAACACGTTGCCGGTCGCGGACTTGTAGCCTTTGAGCAGATCACGGCGGCTTAGGGACATGGTGGTCGTCCTCAGCGGAGCTGGAAATAGGCGGAGCTGATGAGCAAAGCCGCCGAGACGGCGCTCAGCGCGCGCAGCGCCTCGGCGCCGAGCGGTGTATCGGCGCCGACTCCGGCCTGCGCGCTCAAGTAGTCGATCAAACTCTGACGATCCTCATCGGCGAGCGAACGGAACAGCAGGTTCACCGCCACGGCGTCGACCAGTTCGGCGATCGTGCCGGCCCCGGCGCTGAGCCGCGAAAGATCGAACAAGTCCTGAAAATCCGGGATGCCCGGTACCAGCGCGATGCGCCAGCGGTTGAGCAGCCCACTGGTCGTCGCCCAGTACGCGGCGACATCGGGATAGCCATTCGGCGCTACCCAGTAGAACGGCACTTGGCCGAGCAGCTGCAGGAGATAGAAATAGACGCTCCAGCGATCGCTCGAGGGAAACGCGTTTGGCGCATTCATGGCGCGCAGCATCTGACCGATGAACTCCGTCGGGCGCAGAAACTTGGCATCCCGCACTTCGGCGAAGTCCGGAGCTGCGAACAGCGCCCGCAACATCGCGGGGATATCGCCATCTGTCGACGCATAGACGGCGGTAATGTCGTCGATCAGGCGCTGCGGCGGATGGTCGGTCACGAAGCGCCGACACAGCTTGGTGGCGATGAAGCGTGCCGTTGCCGGATGCGCGGCCAGGATCTCGAGCACCTGTTCGCCATCGCCGATGCCGCCGCCGGCAGGGATCGAGTGGCCAAGCACGGTCTTGGCGCCGTCATCGTGCAGCGCGGCGACGAACTGGAAGCGCGCGGTGTTACTGTTGATCGTCCAGCCGGTGAAGCAGCGCGCCACTTCCTTGACGTCCAGCTCGGTGTAGCCGCCGTCCACGCCGAGCGTGTGCAGCTCCATCAACTCACGCGCGTAGTTTTCCTGCGGGCTGCCGACGAAGTTCAGGAAATTGTCGAGGTAGTAGACCATCGCCGGGCTCTTGGCGACGGCCTGCAGCAGATCGCCGAAGCGGCCCAGGGCGTTCGGACGGATTACGTCGACGTCGTACGAAGGGTGAAAGATCGGGGCGACGCCATTGAGGATCTGAACGCTGAAATGCGTGTGCCAAAACTCGACCATGACCTCGTAGAGCTGGCGCGGCGAGAAATACGCACGAAAATAGGTCGCCGCCTCGACATGCTGGACGATCGTCGTCTGATTGTCCGGATAGCCGGCGCGCAGCACCGTCGGACCGGCATTGGCCAATGGGAAACGCAGCGCTACCTGGGTTTCGACCGCCAGATCATCAAGTGCGCCGGGACTGAGCTGCTGCTCGAAATAGGCGTTGATGCCGAGACTTTGAATATCGGCCAGCGATTCGGGCGTGACACCGAAGCTGGTGCGCTTGAGCCACTGCGATTCGGCGCTGGCAGCCGGCAGGGCGTCGGTCTCGCCCACGTCGGGCGGTGCGCCATCGCCTTCACCGCCACCGCAGCCCGCAAGGACGCGCGCTACCGCCGCATAGCCGAGCCCCCGCCCGCCGAAACGGAGAAATTCGCGACGATCCATCGTCTCCATGCCGCCTCCCGTGCCGATCCCGCCGGCTCACGCTGACGGCCATGCCGCATCACGCCGCGCGTGATTCACGGCTAACCGATCCTGCCACTACACAACGCGGATGCGGCGCTGATGACCGACATGAGCCGACAAACGGTCGCTCGTGACGATTCCCCTGGACGCCGCCTTGGCTCCGCCGCTCAAGGCAAGCCGGGCCGGCGACTCAACAGCTTGTCCAGGGCATTGGCAAACGCCTGTCGATCGCGCTGGCCGAGCGCCGCCGGACCTCCGGTGTCGATACCACTGGCGCGCAGCGTCTCCTTGATGTCGCGCATCGTCAGGCGTTCCTTGATCGTATCCGGGGTGTACAGCTCGCCGCGCGGATTGAGCGCCTGCCCGCCCTTGTCGATTACCTCGGCCGCCAGTGGAATATCGGCCGTCACCA
The DNA here is from genome assembly GCA_022599775.1 of Gammaproteobacteria bacterium. Classification (GTDB taxonomy): domain Bacteria; phylum Pseudomonadota; class Gammaproteobacteria; order Nevskiales; family Nevskiaceae; genus Banduia. Next base: position 4,670 of record JAHZLQ010000054.1, on the reverse strand, counting down.
CCAAGTCTCCTGGCGAAAGGCGCCTGACGATTTCGTTGTCGGCCACGTCGAAGCCGGTCGAAACGCGCAGCATCGTGATCAGCGGCGACATGGGCACCCGCATCGCATGATTGGCAACCAGCGTCAACGGAATCCCGGTCCGCTGCGTGGCCCGAAACAGGATTTCCTTGATCACGCCAGGACAGGCGTCCGCATCGACCCAGATCTTCATCGCCCGCATTCTGCCCGGTCTCACCGCGATTCGGGACGCTCCGGGGCGTGCTCGGGGTCGTTCTTGCGGGTGCCCCGCAGATTCAGCACGAACAGGCCGATCTGCATCGCGATCAACGCGTACGCCTGATCATGCCAGCCCCAGACGATCCATAGCGCGTTACTCGCAATAAAACACCAGAAACCCCAGTTTCGCCGCACGCGCGTCTGTGAAGCGACCAGCCAGGCGGCGACCAGCGTGGCTGCCATCGCCGGCCATTGCAGGGCGTTGATTGTCTCAGCCATCGCGGATTCCTGATTCCGGCCCGAACGAGGCAGGCCGATCCTGTCATGGAAAGGGCAACCACCGTAGCTGACATCGCCTTGCCGCCCGCTGTCCGTATCCCCACCAACGGGTGGCAACGAAGCTGTCATGAGCCCTGTTCTAGGATTCCGCCGGTCTGCGGGCGCGAGCCGCAGTGATCACCACGGGGATAAGGAATCATGTCCGATCACGTTGCCTCGCCGGACACGCCCGGCGGCTTTGCCGGGGTCTCGAAACTGGGGCTGTTCTTTGGCGTCCTGCTGTTCGCCAGCACCGCCTACTTCCTGTTCTGGGCGCTGGGATATACGGAACATCACCACAGTACGCTGCTGGTCCTGGCGACGCTGTTTGGCGTGTTCATGGCCTTCAACATCGGCGGCAACGACGTCGCCAACTCCTTCGGCACCAGTGTCGGTGCCGGGACGCTGAGCATCAAGCAGGCATTGGTGATCGCGGCGGTGTTCGAGGTCAGCGGTGCCGTGATCGCCGGCGGTGAAGTCACGCAGACCATCCGCAAGGGCATCGTCGACCTTTCGGCCATATCGATGCAGCCGATGGACTTCGTCTACATCATGATGTCGGCGCTGATCGCGGCGGCGCTGTGGCTGTTGTACGCCTCCAGGAAGGGCTACCCGGTTTCGACCACGCATTCGATCATCGGCGCCATCGTCGGCTCCTCGATCACCCTCGGTTATCTGCTCAGTGGCGCAAACGCGGCACTGTCGCTGGTGCACTGGGACATGGTCGGCCAGATCGCCGTGTCCTGGGTGCTGTCGCCGGTGCTGGGTGGACTGGTGTCATACGCGCTGTTCTGGCAGATCAAGAAGCACATTCTCAGCTACAACGACGAGGCCGAAGCGCATCTGGTAGCGCTGCGCAACGAAAAGCGTGCGCACAAGAAAAAGCACAAGGAAGCTTTCGAGCGCCTCGATGAAATCCAGCAGATTTCCTACACCCACGCGATGACGCGCGATCTTCAGGTGATGAACGACCAGGACTTCGAACCGGAAGACCTGGAATCGGACTACTACAAGGAACTGCATCGCATCGAGCAGCGGCGCAGCGATATCCATGCGCACAAGGCACTGGAGAACTGGGTGCCAATGATCGCCGCCCTGGGCGCGATGATCATTTCCTCGATGCTGCTGTTCAAGGGCCTCAAGAACCTGCACCTGGGGCTGAGCACCCTGCACAACTACCTGATCATGGGCATGGTCGGTGCGGCGGTGTGGATGGCGATCTTCATCTTCGCCAAGACCCTCAAAGGCGCGAGCCTGCCGCGCTCCACCTTCCTCATGTTCAGCTGGATGCAGGTGTTCACGGCTGCCGGATTCGCGTTCAGCCACGGCTCCAACGACATTGCCAATGCCATCGGCCCGTTCGCCGCGATACTGGATGTGCTGCGCACCAACGCGATCAGCTCGCAGGCGGCGGTGCCCACGGTGGCGATGGTGACCTTCGGCGCGGCGCTGATCGCAGGCCTGTGGTTCATCGGCAAGGAAGTCATCGCCACGGTCGGCCACAATCTCACCAAGATGCACCCGGCATCCGGCTTCTCTGCCGAGCTGGCGGCCGCGGCCGTGGTGATGCTGGCGTCCACTCTGGGGCTGCCGGTGTCCAGCACGCATATCCTGATCGGCGCGGTGCTCGGTATCGGCCTGGTCAACCGTCAGACCAACTGGGGCCTGATGAAGCCGATCGCGCTGGCCTGGGTCATCACGCTGCCGGCGGCCGGCATCCTCAGCGCCGTGGCCTTCGTGATCCTGCGCAACGCGTTCTGAGCCGGCAGTCAGCGACATCCGATGTCCGGTCCTAGAACGCTCCAGCGAAGAACCGCACTTGGTCTCCGCTGACCAGCGGATAGGCCACGCCAATTTCGAACTGCAGATTGACGAACCAGGTGATCTGCATGCGCAGGCCGACGCCAACGGAGGCGTAGACGATCTCGTTGGTCGGATAGTCGACATCGCGCAGCGCGCTGCCGGCCTCGAACAAGGTCAGCAGGCGCAGCCAGTCCCAGTGGATCGGCCGCAGATACTCGACCGAACCGTAATACATGAAGTCCCCTTCGATCACTTCGCGATCGTAGCCCCGCAACATGCCCGACCCGCCGAGTTCGAAGGCCTTGGGTTCGCGCGACAACGGCCCGGCGTGATACCCGCCTAGGTCAGCGAGAAAATGCAGCGACTGATGCTCGACCTGCCCCAGGTGCATGTAGCGCCGATACTGTGCGTAGTAACCGAGGTAGCTGTAGTCGGACAGCAACTGATCCCAGGAACCGGAAATGTTGGCGAGAAATCGTTCGCCGGTCAGGCTGTAGATATGGTCATGGACGTCGTTGTACGAAACCTTGCCGATCAGGCCAGTCGCCGAGCCCTCCGGCTCCGGTGCGAATTCACCGCTGGAGGTCTGACTCTTCCAGAGCAGGCCACCGCCCACTTTCCAGCCCTGCGACGGCGGGCCGTCCTTGTTGAGCGAATGCGTCATCACCACGCTGAAGCCCTCGTTGCTTTCCTGGTAGTCGTCCCCTTCGAGGGTGGTCGAGGTCTGCTTGCTGTGGCTGGCCGAGAACGCCAGCGAATTCCGTGTGCCGCGCAGGAACGGAATGTTGTAGTCGAAGTGGTAGTTGTAGGAGCTGTCCTTGTCTTCGCGCTGATAGTCCCGGCGCACGGCCAGGGCACTGAGGCTGTGGTTGAGCCCCCAGACATTGTCCCAGCGGATCTGCATGCCCAGTCCGGTGTCGCCGTCCGAGTTGGCCTCGATCCTCGGGATCGGCAGCACGTACCATTTTTCACGCACGGTGAAGATCACGCGAACGCCATCGTCGAGCACCTGCTGCCGCACCTTCACTTCACGGAACAGCCCGAGATCCTGGATCGCCTGACGGCTGCGGTCGATGCGCTCGGGATCGGCCGGCTCTCCGAGAGCGATCACCAGTTCGCGCTGCATCGTGATCTCGCGGGTCACCGAATTGCCCTCGTAGACGATGGCCTTGATCGGCGGGTACTCGGTAGCGGTCTGTGCGGATGCCAGCTGGGCCATGGCGAACAGTGGCATCGCGCCCAGCCAGGATCTCATACGCGCACCAGCTCCACAAAGCTGTAGCTGTGATCGTGATGCTCGTCGGCCGGGTGCGTCTGGCGATCCAGCTCGCGCCACTGTCCGCTGTCGAATTCAGGGAAGCGGGTGTCACCTTCGACCTCGGCGTCCACTTCGGTGAGATACAGGCGCCGCGCCAAAGGCAGGGTCTGGCGATAGATCTGCGCGCCGCCGATCACCATCGCATCGCGCCCTTCGAGGGCGGCTAGCGTATCGTCCAGCCGATTGAACACGCGGGCACCTTCGGCGACGTAAGCAGGATCACGAGTCAGCACCCAGTTGTCGCGGTTCGGCAACGGACGTCCCAGCGACACCCAGGTCTTGCGTCCCATCAGCACGATGCGCCCTTCGGTCAGTCGCTTGAAATGCTTGAGATCGTTGGGTAACCGCCACGGCAGATCGCCGTCACGGCCGATCACGCGATGACGATCCATCGCCGCGATCAGGTTCAGGCTGAACCCTTGTGGGCTGTCTTCTTTCATAGCCGCATCATCCCGCTTTTGGAATCACCCGCAAGATTCGGCCTGCGGTCAAGACAGCGAAGAGTCTGCCGCTGATCGTCGTTCGGGCCCGCCTCAAGTCAAACAACGCCGATTGACGGGATAAGTACCGCCTTGCACTCAACAACCGTGTCGAGCACGTGCCCGCACCCGATGCTATGCCACTCGCGCGTGCCGGATTGTGCTTTTGCGCTTGCGGACTCACGCTGAACGTGACGCCACTGCGCTCGCCCTGCATCTAACGGCCACGCCGCGAGCGGCACCCCCCAGAATGAATCGCCTGCGGCTGGTCGTTCCCTTCACCCACCGCTCGCAGTCGCGAGCACCCGCCCTCTCCTGCAAGCGGGCGAGGCATCACGCTGCGCGTGATTCACGTTAACGGACATGGCGGCGGAGGCACCCCGGAAAATGAATCCTCGGCCAGGCAGGCAGCCCTCTCCCCACCACCCGCTCCGCGGGCGGTCCTCCCCTCTCCCACGTCGTGCTGAGCATTACCCACAAGTCCGCTGGACATCGGGAGGGGCGCGCTGGTTGGAGAGGGTCCGGTAGACGTGGGT
>JAHZLQ010000053.1 GCA_022599775.1 Gammaproteobacteria bacterium | reverse complement strand
GAAAGTCCGTGTCACGATCTACCGGTATGAACTTCGTCGCCATCAGGACCCCTAAATCTCCATTGCATCAACGGCTTATGATGCAATATCTACGCCGGAATCAAGACCGCGGGGCAAGGCGAAAGTCCGACAGACTGCTAGGCGATGATCTGCGGACCCCGCCTACGCGGCCGATAGGCGCTTAACGACCAGCTCCGATCGGTGTTGCTCAGCTTGCCAGAGGTCATATTGTGACTGCTGGCGCAGCCAGCTTTCGGCCGAGGTATCAAAGGCGATAGAAAGCCGGATGGCCATCTCGGGGCTGATACCGGCGCGGCCATTGATGACCGTGGACAAAGTTTTGCGGCTTACACCCAAGGCCTTGGCGGCATCAGTCACCGTGAGATTGAGGGGCTCAATACAAAGTTCCTTCAAGACTTCGCCAGGATGAGGCGGATTGTGCATCAGCATGGTTTCACCTCAGTGGTAATCCTCGTAGTTCACAACTTCGGCGTGCTCACCGACGAAGCGAAATGTGACCCGCCAGTTGCCGCTCACCTTGACCGACCAAACGCCAGAGCGATCCCCTGAGAGTTGATGTAACGCCAATCCGGGCAGATTCATGTCTTCAGGGGCAAGCGACGCGTTCAGGCGGCCCAGTAAAAGACGAAGTCTTGGAGCATGCTTGGCTTGGATGCCAGACTTGGTGCCTTTGAGGAAAAATTTCTCCAGGCCCTTGTGCGCAAAGCTGCGGATCATGTTCGAAATGTACCCCGTAACGGCACAGGTTACAACGCGAGCGGCTAGAACGCATCATCCGCCGTTTCGCGGCTGAACCACATTGCGATGAAACTCAGCAGGGCTGCGCCGGCCAGGTAGTAACCGACGAACTGCAGGCCATAGTTCGTGGCCAGCCAGGTGGCGATATACGGTGCCAGCGAAGCGCCGACGATACCGGCCAGATTGAAGCTCAGCGATGAACCGGTGTAGCGCACGGCGGTGGGATACAGCTCCGACAGGATCGTCCCAAGCGGTCCGTAGGTCATGCCCATCAGGGCCAGACCGATGACCAGGGTGATCGTCATGCCGATCAGGCCGCTGTTGAACATCGGCGCCATCACCAGCCCGAAGGCGGCGATCGCGGCCGACACGGCCAGCAAGGTACGGCGGCGGCCGTAACGGTCCGCCAGCCTGGCCGACCACGGGATCGTCGCGGCAAAGAACAGGATCGCGAACAGCTGGATCATCAGGAACTGCTGGCGCGGTACGCCGAGTGCACCGGTACCCCAGGACAGCGCGAACACCGTCATCAGATAGAACAGCACGAAGGTGGCCACCGCGATGAGGGTGCCGAGCAGCAGTGCCTTCGGGTGGTCGCGCAACACACCCAGGATCGGCACGCTACGGCGTTCGTGGGCGTCCAGAACCTTCTGGAATACCGGCGTTTCGGTGATTTTGAGACGAACGTATAGCCCCATGAACACCAGCACCGAGCTGGCGAGGAACGGAACGCGCCAGCCCCAGGCGAAGAACTGCGCATCACTGAGACATTCGGACAGCAGCAGAAACGATCCGCCCGAGCAGATGAAACCCAAGGGTGCGCCGAGCTGCGGAAACATGCCGTACCAGGCCCGCTTGCCGGGCGGGGCGTTCTCGGTGGCCAGCAGCACCGCACCGCCCCATTCGCCGCCGAGACCCAGGCCCTGACCGAAGCGGCACAGCGCCAGCAGGATCGGCGCGGCGGTGCCGATCGTGGCGTAGGTCGGCAGCAGTCCGATCGCGATGGTGGACAGACCCATGGTCATCAAGGCGGCGACCAGCGTGGCCTTGCGGCCGATCCGGTCGCCGAAATGACCGAACAGCGCGGAGCCGACGGGGCGCGCGAAGAAGGCGATGGCGAAGGTGGCCAGCGACGAAAGCATCGACGACGCGGGGTCGCTGGCCGGAAAGAACAACGCCGGAAACACCAGCACCGCCGCCGTCGCGTAGATGTAGAAATCGAAGAACTCGATGGTGGTGCCGATCAGGCTGGCGAAGAGCACCCGCCGTGGCGAATTGACCGCGCCGGCGGTGTCTGGTGGTTCGGTCATGCGCTATCCCCGGATGCCTGGCGCGCGTCTTGAATGAGGGCGGCCGCGCGCGAGGCGGCGATTGTGCAAGAGCGCTGAGAGGCATGCCACAGGCGGTGGGCGCTCGGCGTGAACGCGGGCCCCGAAACCAGTAGATCCAGGCCCAGACCGTCTGCTGGCCGACTTCCACCGGCACGCGCTGCCTGGAGTAGCGGCCGTAGCGGGGATTGCCGGGACGGCAGTCCTCGTACCGATCGAGCCGGTACAGGCTGCGGCGCGGAGCGAGCAGCTGATACAGCTGTCCGTGGAGACGCTGGCAGGGGTGCGGGCGGGCGCCCGGATAGCGCCCGGCGGGAACACGCTCGCCACTGGCGGTGGCGGGTCCGAGCCATCGCGCCGGACGCAGCAGACGATGCGCTCGCGCGTGCTGTCCGCTGCCGCAGAGGCTGCCGTAGACGAACAGCCGATGCAGGGAATCAGGTTTGCCGGGCGAGCCAGGCATCAACGAATGCCGCGAGATCGTCGTGTATCGAGACTGCACCGAATGCCGCATCGAGCCCGGCTTCGGTGTCACGGCCGTTGCCGGTGCGCACCAGGTTCGCTTGCACGCCGGCGTTTCTGGCGGCCTCAAGATCACGTAGGGAATCGCCGACCATCGGCACGTCCTCGGGCGCGGCCTGGGCGCGGCGCAGGATGTCCAGCAGCATGCCGGGTTCGGGCTTGCGCATCGGGCTGCCTTCGCCCGGCAGATCGGGCGCATAGGCGATGCCGTCGATGCGGCCGCCGACTTCGGCCACGGCGCGCCGCATGCGGTCATTGATCGCGAACAGGCCGTCAAAGTCGATCAGGCCGCGACCCACCGCCGACTGATTGGTGGCGACGAACACGCGAATGCCGGCCTGCGTCAGGCGCGCGATGGCTTCAAGGCTGCCGGGAATCGGCTGCCATTCGGCCACCGACTTGATGTAGTTCGGCGAGTCTTCATTGATGACCCCATCGCGGTCGAGAATGACCAGTTTCACGCGCAGCCTCCGTGGTGGCAGAGCGCCCTATTCTGCCGCAGCGCCGCCAGCCGTGGATGCCGGTGTATCGGAGTTCCGGGCGAGTGTGCTGAGGGCCCTGAGGTCGGCCAGCAGACGTTCGCGTGTGGCCTGGGTCTGCGCGGCCACAATCGTGATCAAGGCGATGTCGCCGGAGTCGGTGGTGGTCGCGACAAAGCCGGCGAGCAGCTCGCCGCCGCCCTGTCGTGTGATCGTGCAGAAGCGCAGGGCCACTTCCGCGACCTCGTTGTCACCGCCGTGGCAGTCCTGATAGTCGAGTGATTGCTCGATCGCCATCTGCGCGATTCGGGCGTCCAGCCACTCCAGTGCCACGGCGTCGCTCGGCGTCGGCGGATACAGCGTGACCGACATCCGGTCGGCCGCTGAGTCGCCCTGCCATTGCAGTTGCATCGGGTCTTTCGCAGTTTGCGTCCAGCCGTCGCCGAGAGGCGGGATTGGTGACTGCGCCGCCAGCGGACCGCTCAGCAACACAAGCAGACTTGCGAGGGTCACGATGTGGCGCATCAGCCCGGCAGCAGACTCAGATCCGCGACTTCACGGCACAGCGCGTCGAGCGTCGCCAGCAGCGCCAGGCGGTTGCGTTTCACGGCCTCGTCATCGGCCATCACCATCACCGCGTCGAAGAAGCGGTCGACCGGAGCGCGCAGGGCCGACAGCGCATTCAGCATGGCCGGGTAATCGTTGGCGGCTCGCAGGGGGACCAGCACCGCCTCGACACGTTCGAGTTCCGCCAGCAAGGCGCGTTCGGTGTCGCTTTCGAACAGGCTGGCCTCAATGGTGGCGGATTCACTGTGTCCGGCTTGCCGCAGGATATTGCGCGCCCGTTTGTCGGCGGCCGCCAGACTTTGGGCGGCCTCGCTGCCGGCAAAGGCACGCAGGCTGCTCAAGCGGCGCTCGAAGTCCAGCGGCACCGAGGCGCCGGTGACGCGAACCGCATCGAACTGCTCGATTGTGGCGCCGCGATCCGTGCAATAGCCGCGAAGTCGCTCGACCACGAAGGTCCACAGCGCGTCCAGTGTCTGGTCATCACGCTGGCCGGCGGGCTGCAGTTGCAGCGCCTGATCGAGCAGGCCGCGCAGATCCACTTCAAGTCCGCCTTCCACGCAGATGCGCAGCGCGCCCAGCGCCGCACGACGCAGCGCGTAGGGGTCCTTGCTCGCCGTGGGTTTCTGGCCGATGGCGAAGATCCCGGCCAGGGTGTCGAGCCGGTCCGCCAGTGCCAGCACGCAGCCTTCGCGCGTGGCAGGAATCGAGGTGCCCTGCTGGGCCGGCAGATATTGATCACGAATCGCCGCCGCCACCGCCGCTGATTCGCCGCCGGCGCTCGCGTAGTAGGCGCCCATCAGCCCCTGCAATTCGGGGAATTCGAAGACCATGCGCGTCACCAGATCGCACTTCGCGAGGCTCGCGGCACGCTCGCTGACGGTGACATCCGCGTTGCATTCTGTGGCGATCAGCGCGCAAAGCGATCGAACGCGCGACATCTTGTCGCTCACCGAACCAAGGTCCTTCTGGAACGTCACGCTGCCCAGCCGCGCCGCGTAGCGGTCCAGCGGCTGCTGGCGATCCTGCTCCCAGAAGAACATCGCATCGGACAGGCGCGGTCGTACCACGCGCTCGTTGCCGGCGATGACCTGGTCGACGTCTCGGGACATCAGATTCGCCACGGTGATGAACACCGGCTTGAGGTAGCCGGCCGCAGATGCCATCTGGCCCTCGGTCGAGGCCTGATCGGAAAACACCGTGAAATAGCGTTGATTGGTCTCGACCGTGGAGACGATCACTTCCGGCGGCAGCGCCAGGAAACGGTCCTCGATGCGTCCGGCGATCGCCACCGGATACTCCACCAGCGCGGCGACCTCCGCCAGCAGATCCTCGGTGATGCGGGCATGGCCACCGGCTGCGCTGGCCAGGGCTTCGACCTGGCCGCGAATATCGTGAATCCGGCGCGACAGGTCCGGTTGGACGTAGGCCGCTTCCAGAACGGCCACATAGTCAGCCGGCGTGTCCAGTTCGACCGGCTCGGGCGCATGAAAGCGATGTCCGTAGCTCGTGCGCCCCGATTGCAGGCCGAATCGGCTCAGCGGCACCACGACCCCGCCATGCAGGCACAGCAGCCATTTCACCGGCCGCACGAAGGTTTCGTCGCCATCGCCCCAGCGCATGCGCTTGGGCACCAGCGCGTCCATCAGCTTGAGGCATTCCTCGAAGATCGCCGGCAGCAGCTCCGCCGTCGCCTTGCCGGGCTCGGCCTTGCGGAACACCAGATAGCCGTCTTCCTGCGCCAGTGCAGCCACGTCGGCGGCGCAGGAGCGAGCAAAGCCTTCGGCGGCCCTGGTCGCTGCTCCGTCCTTGAACGCGGCGGCCAGCGCCGGGCCCTTGCGCTCGATCGTCTGGTCCGGTTGCTGTTGCGCCACCGCCTCGATGATCACGGCAATCCGGCGCGGTGTGGCATAGGTCTGCGCTGTGCCATGTGCGACCGAGCGGCGGTCCAGACCGTCGCCCAGGCCTTTGGCCAGTGCCGCGGCGAGCGGCGCCACATAGCGGGCCGGGAGGTCTTCACAACCGATTTCGAGCAGCAGCGCAGGCGCTTGCGTCATGGGATCAGGGGCAGCATGGAAAACGAGGCTCGCGATTGTCCCGGAAGCGCGGTGTCGCGCCAAGCCGGCGCGCATTGAGCAGCCGCCCCCGCAGTCGTGCCTTATTGTGAATTTCTATCATTCTACTGGAAACAATCAATTTGATGAATGTTCTTTGCGGGTCCAGACTGGCGCTGTGCTTCTCCACCAACGGCACGACACTGAGGAGATTCCCCCAATGGCCAAGACGACATTGACCACCGCGTCAGGCATTCCCGTACCGGACAACCAGAATTCCACCACCGCCGGCCCGCGCGGCCCGGTTTTGTTGCAGGACTACCACCTGATCGAAAAGCTCCAGCACTTCAACCGCGAACGGGTACCCGAACGCGTGGTGCACGCCAAGGGTTCCGGCGCGCATGGCACTTTTACCGTGACGCAGGACATCAGCCGCTACACCCGCGCCAAGCTGTTCGGCGAGGTCGGCAAGCAGACGCCGATCTTCTTCCGCTTCTCCACCGTCGGTGGCGAGCGCGGCTATGCCGATACCGACCGCGACCCGCGTGGCTTCGCGATGAAGTTCTACACCGAGGAAGGCAACTGGGATCTGGTCGGCAACAACACCCCGGTGTTCTTCATCAAGGATCCGAGCAAGTTCCCGGACTTCATCCACACGCAGAAGCGCGATCCGCGCACCAACATGCGTTCCAACACCATGAAGTGGGATTTCTGGAGCCTGTCGCCGGAGTCGCTGCACCAGGTCACGATCCTGATGTCCGACCGCGGTATTCCGGATGGTCACCGCCACATGAACGGCTATGGCAGCCACACCTTCAGCCTGATCAATGCGCAGGGTGAACGCTACTGGGTCAAGTTCCACGCCAAGACCGTGCAGGGCAACAAGACCCTCGGTTCGGACGAGGCCACACGGATCGCCGGTGAAGACCCCGAATACTCGCAGCGCGATCTCTACGAGGCCATCGAGGCCGGCGACTTTCCCAAATGGCGCTTCTGCATGCAGGTGATGCCAGAAGCCGAGGCCGAAACCTTTGCGCAAATGACCGGCTGGAACCCGTTCGACCTGACCAAGATCTGGCCGCATGGCGACTACCCGCTGATCGAGATCGGCACGCTGGAGCTCAACCGTAACCCGGAGAACTACTTCGCCGAGGTCGAGCAGGCGGCGTTCTCGCCGGCCAACGTGGTGCCGGGCATCGGCTTCTCGCCGGACAAGATGCTGCAGGGCCGCATCTTCGCCTACCACGACGCGCATCTGTATCGCGTGGGCACCAATTACCAGAGCCTGCCGGTCAACAAGCCGCAGTGCCCGTACGCCAACTATCAGCGCGACGGCTCCATGCGCTTCGACGGCAACGCCGGCGGCATGCCCAACTACGAGCCCAACAGTTCGCAGACGGCGCCGAAGCAGGAACCGGCCTACCGCGAGCCGCCGATGAAGATCTCCGGCGATGCGGACCGCTACGATCACTGGGCCGTGGACGGAGACGACTACTACACCCAGCCCGGCAATCTGTTCCGGCTGATGAACGAGTCGCAGAAGGATCAGCTCGCGTCCAACATCGCTGGCGCCATGGATGGTGTGTCCGAGGAGATCATCCAGCGGCAGCTGGTGCACTTCGGAAAGGCCGATCCGGACTACCGCAAGCGCGTCGAAGACAAGCTGGCGCAGGCCAAGGCAGGCGGTGCACCGAAGTCGGCGGGCGCACCGGAATCCAACGAGGTTCGCGAGCAGGTGACGGCGAAGTAGCCGGAATAGGATTCAAGCCGATGGGGCCGCCGGGAAACCGGCGGCCCTTCTGATTTTCCGGCCGCTTATAACGGGATGCCCAAAGCCTTGCCGATGTCCCAGATATCCTTGTCGGAGCGCTCACTCAGGAACACCACGACAACCTGTTCGGGCTTGAGCGTGCGTGCGGCCTGGCAAGCCCAGGCGATCGAATGCGCGCCCTGGATCGCCGGAACGATGCCTTCAAGTCGGCTGAAATCGAGAATCGCCTGCTTGGCCTTGTCCATTCCGATCCCGACATACTCGACGCGCTTTGTTTGCCGCAGCCAGCGGTGCTCGCGCGCCACGCTCGGATATTCGAGGCCTTCGAGGATCGCCTCGGCGATGCGTTGCTGCTGCTCGGTCAGCGGCGCCGACTGCTCGTTCCACGCGTCGGCTTCGGGGTTTGCGCCGGATGAGGCGACCAGACTCGAGTTCGAATCGACGCACACCAGCCGCGCCTGGCTATCGATAAATGGCGGGAACAGACCGATTGCATCGGACGAGTTGCGGCCGCGTGCGACCAGCACGTCGGGCGCCCGCTTGCTCAGCGTGGACACCTGTCGGCGGCACTCGCGGCCGATGCTGGCAACCGCATCCTGGCAAATGCTGGGATAGGGTTCGGGCGCGGCGTCCAGACCCAGCACGAGGAAACTCTCGTCGGGTTCGCGTGACCAGTGGCGCACCGCCGCTTCGCGCACGTCTCCGGAATACAAGCGTTTGGCGTCGATCGACTCGACCATGGCGCCGCTGAGCCACATCCGGAACACATTGCCGGCCTGGGCATGGATATCGGTGCCGTCCATGTAGATCACGGCTTTCATGCCGAGGCGGGCGGCGATCGCCGCGGTCATCACGCCCTTCTGCCCGTAGACCGTACCGGTGACCAGAGTCTTGCGCCCCATGCGCTTGGCGGCCAATGCTTGGCCGACGATGGCCATCAGCAGATGGCTGCCGGCCACCGCGAAATCCTCGCGCTTGCAATAGATGCGCGCACCACCGACGTGGGCGCTGAGCCGCTCGGCCAGGAACAGGGAGGTCGGCCGCCCGGCGAGTTCGATCAGTTCCCGGTCGAGCGCAGCGAGAAACGCGGGATCGCCGCGCAGGCTCTGGTAGTCGCGCGCCAGGGCCTCGAAGTGCCGGCGATCCTCTTCGCGTTCGCCGAGGCGGCGATACTCGCGAGGCGGACTGGACGTCTTGTCCGCGGCGGCGTCATTGAACAGCGGCGAATCCGGGGCCAGGGCCCGACCGATGCTGGCGATCAGGCGCCAGTCCGGCGAGTCGAGGTTGCCGCGCAGGGCGTTGCGAAACACCTGCGCTTCGCGCAGGAAATCCGTTTCCCGTTCGGCTTCCCAGTACAGCTCGAGCAAACGTACGCGCAGATCCTGATTGTCCGGCTGGGCTTCGATCTGGCGGCGCAGCAACTGTTCCATTTCGGCGTAGAAGCTGGCCGGCTGTTTGGATCGTGGGGTCTTGGGGGGCTGTCGGTTCGACATTGGTTGCGCTCGCTCGGACATCGGCCGCCTGTGTGTCGATGCCCCGCTTTGAAGGGACTGTCTTTTAACACCGATGAGCGCGCGGCGAAACGCCGCTACGGGCATCGGACGCGGTACCGGACAAGCAAGTGCTTGGCTCAGGCGACGGCGCGAACCTGATCGACCATCGGAAAGCCCAGCTTTTCGCGAGCGGCGTAGTAGGCCTCGGCGCAGGCGCGCGTCAGCGTGCGCACGCGCAGGATGTACGCCTGCCGTTCGGTCACCGAAATCGCGCCGCGCGCGTCGAGCAGGTTGAACGAATGGCTGGCCTGGATGGCGCGCTCGTAGGCGGGCAACGGCAACGCGGTCTCCAGCGCGAGCAGCCGCAGGCACTCGGCTTCGGCCCCGTTGAAGCGTTCGAGCAGCACCCTGGTGTCGGCGTGTTCGAAGTTGTAGGCCGATTGTTCGACTTCGTTCTGGTGATACACGTCGCCGTAGGTGACGATGCGGCCGCCGGCGTCGGACCACACCAGATCGTAGACGCTTTCAACGCCCTGAATGTACATCGCCAGGCGTTCCAGTCCATAGGTTATTTCGCCCGAAACCGGCTTGCACTCGATGCCACCCACCTGCTGAAAGTAGGTGAACTGCGTGACTTCCATGCCGTTGAGCCACACTTCCCAGCCCAGGCCCCAGGCACCGAGCGTCGGCGATTCCCAATTGTCCTCGACGAAGCGGATGTCATGCGTCAGCGCATCGAAGCCGAGTTCGCGCAGTGAATCGAGATAGAGATCCTGAATGTTCGGCGGGCTCGGCTTCATCAGCACCTGAAACTGATAGTAATGCTGTAGCCGGTTCGGATTGTCGCCGTAGCGGCCGTCGGTGGGGCGGCGGCTCGGCTGCACATAGGCGGTGTTCCACGGTTCCGGGCCGATCGAACGCAGAAAGGTCGACCAGTGAAACGTGCCAGCGCCCACCTCCATGTCCAAGGGCTGCACGATCACGCAGCCCTGTTGGGCCCAGAAGTGCTGCAGTCGGAGGATCAGTTCTTGAAAGCTCATTTCGAATCGACGGTTTCAGGCGGTATTGCAAAACGCCGCGAGTATAAAGGAGCCTGTGGGATGTCAGCCCGCAGCGTCGTAGCACCAAAATGATGCACATGCCCAATTTTGGGGCGCGCGCTGGCGCCGCAACGGCTCCTGACGCATCCTGAGCGCGCATACCGCTGGCACAAAAGCTGCTTTTTCCTGCCCACCGCCGGGGCGTGGGGCAAAGCCGGCGGTATAACAACGTTCCCCTCTTAAACAAAGCGCATGACGGAGAGCCTAATGTCGGCAGCTAATGACGTGTTGAAACTGATCAAAGACAAGGGCGTGAAGTTCGTTGACTTCCGCTTCACGGATACCCGGGGTAAGGAGCAGCACGTAAGCGTTCCGTCGCACACGGTGAACGCGGACCTGTTCACCGACGGCAAGATGTTCGACGGTTCGTCGATCGCCGGCTGGAAGGGCATCAACGAGTCGGACATGATCCTGATGCCGGACCCGGAATCGGCCTTCATGGACCCGTTCTTCGAAGAACCGACGCTGGTGATGAGCTGCGACATCATCGAGCCGTCGTCGATGCAGGGCTACGAGCGCGACCCGCGTTCGCTGGCCAAGCGCGCAGAGGCCTACCTCAAATCCACCGGCATTGCCGACACCGCCTTTTTCGGCCCCGAAAACGAGTTCTTCGTCTTCGACACGGTACGTTGGGACGACGGCATGTGGGGCTCCTACGTGCACATCGACGCCGAAGAGGCCGCCTGGAACTCCGGCAAGGCCTATGAAGAAGGCAACATGGGTCACCGCCCGGGCGTCAAGGGTGGCTACTTCCCGGTGCCGCCGGTCGATTCGCTGCAGGACATGCGCTCCGCGATGTGCGAAACGCTGGAGGCCATCGGCATCGAGACCGAGGTGCACCATCACGAAGTCGCCACCGCCGGTCAGTGCGAGCTCGGTGTGCTGTTCAACACCATGACCAAGAAGGCCGACGAGGTCCTCAAGCTCAAGTACGTGGTGCAGAACGTGGCCGCGCAGTTCGGCAAGACCGCGACCTTCATGCCCAAGCCGATCGTCGGTGACAACGGTTCCGGCATGCACGTGCATCAGTCCCTGTCCAAGGACGGCACCAACATCTTCGCGGGCGACGAGTACGGCGGCCTGTCCGAAACCGCGCTGTACTACATCGGTGGCATCCTCAAGCACGCGCAGTCGATCAACGCCTTCGCCAATGCTTCCACCAACAGCTACAAGCGCCTGGTGCCGGGCTTCGAAGCGCCGGTCATGCTGGCCTACTCGGCGCGCAACCGCTCCGCGTCGATCCGCATTCCGTGGGTCTCCAGCCCCAAGGGCCGCCGCATCGAGGTGCGTTTCCCGGACTCCACCGCCAATCCGTACTTCGCCTTCGCGGCGATGCTGATGGCGGGCCTGGACGGCATCCAGAACAAGATTCATCCGGGCGAGGCGGCCTCCAAGGACCTCTACCACCTGCCGCCGGAAGAGGACAAGCTGATCCCGAAAGTCGCGCACAGCCTCGACATGGCGCTTGAAGCCCTGGACAAGGATCGTGACTACCTCAAGGCCGGCGGTGTGTTCACCGACGACCTGATCGATGCCTACATCGAACTGAAGATGGACGAGGTCACGCGCTTCCGCATGACCACGCATCCGATCGAGTTCGATATGTACTATTCGTTGTAAGGCTCAGGCTTTGCTCGAATATCCGGCACCGACCGGCATCGGAGAAACGCCCCGCTTGCGGGGCGTTTCTTTTTGCGGAGGATCGGCTCGGAGCATCACCGGATGGCGCGAGGCTTCCGGACGGAGCCGCGACACAGTAGATTGGACGCTCCGCAATCATCCGGATTTTCGATGACGCGTTTTTTCCTGCCTGCACTGCTCGGCCTGGTGCTGACGGCTCAGGCGGTCGCCCAAGGCGAGCCGATCTACCGCTATGTGGACGAGGCCGGCGTCGTGCACTACACCGACAAGCCGCCCAACCAGAACGCGCAACCGGCCGACTTGCCACCGCTGCGAACCTATACCTCGGCCGAACTGGAAGCGGTAGAACGCCAGCTCGATGAAAATGACGGATCGAACAGTTCCGAAAAGGTCGAGAAATATCGAGAGCTGAGAATTGTCACGCCCTCGCCCGAGGAGACCATACGCGGTGCCGAGCGCATCGTCCCGGTCGCCGTGATCTCGGACCCGAGTCTGGTGGCCGGCCACCGGATCCAGTTCTTTCTCGACGGTGAGGCACAGGCGCCACCGGCGCTGTCGACGTCCACCGTATTTGCGGGCGTCGAGCGCGGCACCCACACCGTTTCTGCCGCGATCGTCGACGAACAGGGAAAGGCCCTGATCAGGGCCCAACCGGTCCAGGTGTTCGTCAAACCGCCGATTGCGCGCTGAGGCGCAACGCACCAGAATTGTGCACCAACCGCGAAGTCAGGGCGGTGCGGCGCGCACCGTCGTGGCCCACTATTTGCTACCCGCCCTCACATGAAGCTGGTTCCCCGTACACGTATGAAACCTGAGGTCATCCTCGATGGCATGACCACGGGTGTAATCAGCGTTGACGCCGATCTGCGCATCGCAGCGCTCAATTCAGCCTGCGAAAGCCTGTTTGGCATGAGTCAGAAGTTTGCGTTGGGCGAGGAATTGAAAATCGCGGTTCCGCATCTGGATGGTCTGTTGCCAAGGCTGAGGCAGGCCCTGTCCACAGGCTCCGGATTCATCGAACGCGAAGTGCAGTTGCGCAGGACCGGCGAAGCGTCGATCACTGTGGACTGCATGGTCACGCCGATGATGATCGCGCGGCAGCCGGGGCTGTTGCTGGAACTGGCCCCGCTGGACCGGCACCTGCGGATTTCGCGAGACGAGTGGCAGGCGGCACAACACGAGGCGACCCGGGAACTGGTGCGCGGACTCGCGCACGAAATCAAGAACCCCCTGGGCGGAATACGTGGCGCAGCGCAGCTGCTCGAACGCGAATTCCCGGATTCCCAGCATCGCGAATACACGCGCGTGATCATTCGCGAGGTCGACCGTCTGCAGAATCTGGTCAACCGTCTGCTGGGACCGAATCGTTTGCCGGCCCACAATTTCCTCAACGTGCACGAGGTGATCGAGCACGTACGCAAGCTGATCGAGGCGGAGGCCCCGGATGGGGTCAGTGTGCAACGCGACTATGACCCGAGCATTCCGGATGTCATCGCCGATCGTGAGCAGCTGATCCAGGCGGTGCTGAATGTCGCACGCAACGCGCTGCAGGCTCTGGACGGTCACGGCCAGGTCATGGTGCGCACGCGGGCACGACGTCGTTTCACGATTGGCGGACGCATGCACAAACTCGTGGTGCAGATCGACATCGAGGATGACGGGCCCGGAATTCCACCGTCGCTCCTTGAGAAGATCTTCTACCCGATGGTGACGACACGTGCTGAAGGCAGCGGGCTGGGGCTGCCGATTTCTCAGCATCTCATCCATACGCACGGAGGACTCATCGAGTGCCAGAGCCAGCCCGGGTGCACCGTTTTCTCGATTTATCTCCCACTAGAACGACCGCTATGAGCCAGCCGATAACCGTTTGGGTCGTCGACGACGACGAATCCATACGTTGGGTGCTGGAGCGCTCACTGATGCGCGACGGCATGAACGTCAAGTGCTTCCCCGGTTCCGCCGAACTGCTGGATGCCTTGCAGGACGAGCTGCCGGACGTGTTGGTATCCGACATCCGCATGCCCGGCGTCAACGGCTTGGAACTGCTGGAACGCCTGCAGGCGCGTGCCCCGGAGCTGCCGGTCATCATCATGACGGCGCATTCCGACCTCGATGCCGCGGTTGCCGCTTATCGTGGCGGCGCGTTCGAATACCTGCCCAAGCCGTTCGACGTCGACGGTGTCGCCACCCTGGTGCGACGCGCTTCGCGGGTCCGCGGCGAAGCCGGTGATCCGGACGCCCTCAACGGTACGGATACCCTGCTGATCGGTGAAGCGCCGGCGATGCAGGACGTGTTCCGCGCGATCGGCCGCCTCTCGCAGTCACAGATCACCGTATTGATCACCGGCGAGACCGGTGCCGGCAAGGAACTGGTGGCGCGCGCCCTGCACGCCCACAGCCCGCGTTCCAAACAGCCGTTCATCGCCGTCAATACCGCGGCGATTCCCAAGGATCTGATGGAATCGGAGTTTTTCGGCCACGAGCGCGGCGCCTTTACCGGCGCCCAGGCACAGCGGCGCGGCCGCTTCGAACAGGCCGACGGCGGCACCCTGTTCCTCGATGAAATCGGCGACATGCCGCTGGATCTGCAGACGCGTTTGCTACGCGTGCTTTCGGACGGCGAGTTCTATCGCGTCGGCGGTCACTCGCCGATCAAGGTCGACGTGCGCGTGATCGCCGCCACCAATCAGGAACTGGAAATCGCGGTCGGGCAGGGTCGTTTTCGCGAAGACTTGTTCCATCGGCTCAATGTCATTCGCATCCGCATCCCCTCGTTGCGCGAACGGCGCGAGGACGTGCCACAACTGGCCCGTCACTTCCTGGCCTCGGCGGCGCGGGAGCTCAAGGCCGAGCCTAAGCGCATGCGTCCGGAAGTGATCGCCAGCCTGCAGCGCTTCGAGTGGCCGGGCAACGTCCGTCAGCTCGAAAACGTCTGTCGCTGGCTGACCGTGATGGCGCCGGGGCAGGACGTTCATCTGCTCGATCTGCCGCCGGAACTGCGAATCTCCACCGCACCGACGGTGACGACCACCGCAAATACCAGCACCGCCGGCGGCGGCGTGGCCAACGAGGTGGTCAACAACGGCAGCTGGCAGGACAGTCTCCGATCCTGGGCCGAAACGCAGTTGCGGGCGGGCCGCAGCAATCTGCTGGGCGAGGCGCTGCCGGACTTCGAGCGCATGTTGATCCAGACGGCGCTGGCCGAGTGCCGTGGCCAGCGTATCGAGGCGGCCAAACGTCTCGGCTGGGGCCGCAACACGCTGACACGCAAGATCAAGGAACTCGACCTGGATTGAGTGCGCCGCTTTGCGACAATGCCGCCCATCGTTCGGAGCGGGGGAGCTTGATGAAACGACGTTGCTTGTTTGCGGTTTGCGCGCTGCCGCTCGTGCTGCTGGCCTGTCAGGTGCATCGCCCGGCGCCGAAGCCCGGGCCGGTTCCTGCCTTGCTGTTGCCCTCGGACGCCGAAGTCTGGCTTGGGCTGGAGGCGGCTGCCACGGAACTGGTCGGTCAACCGGTCACGCTGGACGACGACGCCTTCGCCGAAGTCGACTTCGCCGAAGTGGAGCCCGACGAACCCCGCGAAACCGATGGCAGTGCGCTGGCCGGCCAGGTCTACGGGCGGCCGCAGACGCTGCGCTTGCTCAAGGATGGCGCGGACTGCGTGTTGCTCAATCAGGACAGCGGCCAGCAGCGTATCGTGACCGGTGCGCGCTGTCGCATTGCGCCTTCGGTTTGAGTCGCTAAGTCCCTATTCGGCGTTGCTGCGCGGCGGCGCGCTCAACGCACTGGATTCGGGATCGTCCGGATCCAGCTCCGGATAGCGTCGACGCAGCCAGCGTTCCTGAAACACATAGCGTGATACCTGCGCCACGTCATAGACGTACCAGGCATTGACCGAACTGCCGACGATCGCGCCGAGCACCGGCACCATGCCCACCGATTTGCGTGCGCCCAGGTTCACGCCGAGTTTCTTCGCCAGGTTCTGCAGCGAGAACACCGCCGCCTCCTTGGCCAGCTCGCGTTCGGCGACGCGCTCCACGCCGTCGCGCAGGGCCGCGTCGATCAGGCCGCTCTGCAGGTCACGGATGGCGCGAATCGCGGTGAGCTTCTCGTCCATGCTGTTGGCGGACGCCAGCGCGAAGATTGCGATCGCCAGGCGGCTGCGGTTGCCGTCCAGCGGATCGTCCCCGTAGCACAGGCCGACGCGGTGGATCGTCCGCAGAGCCAGCGTGATCAGCGCTGGAATGTCCGCCACCATGCCGGCCGCGCCCGCCACGCCGAACACCGCGCCGCCGGCACCGGCCATGCCCATGGCCCAGCGCTGCTCGATGCGCATCGAGCGGTCATGCGTATTCAGCGGCATCGCGCGCAGTTCTTCGAGCGAACCGGCCTTCGCGCGTTTGAGGATGGACTGCTCGTCGGACAGACGTTCGGCCACGCGATTCACGCCCGTCAGCGCCGCACGCAGCGCGTCCACCGGCACCATCGACTGCACCGCCTGGGCGATGCGGCTGCCGGGCTTGGCCATCAGACGTGCGCCCCAGCCCGGGGACCGCGCCTGCCACTCGTGGATCGCGGCGAGCTGTCGCGTTTCGTAGGGTGTGAGCTGAAAGCCGGTCATCACCGGATTGTAGCCCCGGCCGTTGCCGACGATGATGAATGCCGCGCGCGGCCTTGGTCGATCGGGTTAGCCTCGGCATTCGTTCCCTGCACGGAGTCCCGTTGCCGATGTGCCTGATTGCCCTGTCCTGGCAGACGCACGCTCGCTATCCCCTGCTGATCGCCGCGAATCGAGACGAGTTCCACGCCAGGCCAACTGATCCGGCGGCGCCCTGGCAGGACACGCCGCAGGTCTACGGCGGTCGCGATCGTTTGCAGAGCGGCGGCTGGCTCGCGGTGTCGCGGCGGGGTCGTTTGGCCGCAGTCACCAATGTGCGACGCATGCTGCCGCCGAACCCGCGAGCCCTGTCGCGTGGCCGTCTGGTCGCCGACTTCGTGCGTGCTGACGACAGCGCCCTGGAATTTTGTGAGGCACTGATGCCGCATGCGCAGGAATACGGCGGCTTCAATCTGTTGCTGTGGGACGGTGCGTGCCTGCGCTTCGCGACCAATCAGGGTGAAACTGGAGAAAGCCGCGAGGTCGATCCGGGTATCCACGTGCTGTCCAATGCGACACTGGACACGCCCTGGCCGAAATCCGAACGTCTGCGGACCGCGATGCAGCAGACCAGCGCGCACGACACACCGGATATCGAGACCCTGTTCACCGCCCTGGCCGACACCGCCATCGCCCCCGACGCGGCCTTGCCAAACACCGGGCTCGAGCTGGAACGTGAACGCTGGCTCTCCTCACCGTTCATCCGCGGCCCGGAATACGGCACGCGAGCCAGCACCGTGGTGCTCGTCGCGCAGGACCGTCTGCGGTTCGTGGAACGCCGCTTTGGTCCGAATGGGCGCGCGGACGGGGACAGCGACCGGGTTTTGCCACTCGCGGTCGACTGAGCGCGGGCCTTCAGGTCAGGCGGAGTCCGCCGTCCACTGGCAGCGTCACGCCGGTGATGTATGAAGCCTGCTCGGACAGCAGAAAGCGCACCGCGTGCGCGACATCCTCCGGTGAGCCCAGACGCTGCATCGGAATGCGTTCGGATTCGGCCCGCATCTGCGCGTCGCTGAGGGTTTCGTGCTCGGACCAGATGATGTGGCCCGGCGCCACCGCGTTGACGCGAATGCGCGGCGCCAGCTCGCGCGCCAGCGCGCGGCTCAGCGTATCGAGCGCGCCCTTGGCCGCACTGTAGGCGGCAAAGCCGCACATCGGCGCCTGCACGTGAATGTCGACGATATTGACGATGCTGCCCTGCGTGACCGCGCCCGCAAAGGCCTGCGACAGGAACAGCGGGGCCTTGAAGTTGGAACCCATCAGATCGTCGAAGGCCGACTCGTCGATCGAGCCGATCGGTGTCGGGTAGTAACTCGACGCATTGTTGACCAGTGCATCCAGCTGTCCCCAGATTTGCTGCGCCTGTTCGATCAGGCGTTCGTGACCGGCACGGTCCAGTAGATCGGCCTGCAATGTCGCCGCGCTGTCGGGGCGCAGCGATTCCAGTTCGGTCGCCAGTTCCTGCGCGGCCTCGGCGGACTGGCGGTAATGCAGTGCCACGCACCAACCGTCTGCGTGCAGCTCGCGAGCGATCTGCGCGCCGATGCGCCGTGCCGCGCCGGTGATCAGGGCGACACGCAGTGTTGCCGCAGTTCGAGTGTCCGCCGTGGACTTGGCGCCTTGGGTCATGGGTATCCTTTATGCTTGTCTCTATCCGAATCCACACTATCCGCGACGGCCCGCAAGGCGTCGTTCGCGTATCGCGCACAGGTTCCAAACCATGCTTGAAGCCCTGATTCTCGGTCTGGTCGAGGGTCTGACCGAGTTTTTGCCGATTTCCAGCACCGGACACCTGCTGATTCTGCAGCACTGGCTGCCGCGCCGTAGCGACCTGTTCAACATCGCGATCCAGGCCGGGGCCATCGTCGCCGTGTGTCTGGTCTATCGTCATCGCCTGCGCGAACTGGCGACTGCCCGGCACGATCCGGTCAACCGCGACTACGTGATCAAGCTGATCGCTGCCTTCTGCGTCACCGCCGTACTGGGCCTGCTCGCCAAGGCGCTCGGCGCCGAACTGCCGGAAACGGTGACGCCGGTGGCCTGGGCACTGATCATCGGTGGTGTGGTGATCTTCATCGCCGAATACTACGCGCGGCACCATGTGCCGGCCGAATCCATCACCTGGAAAGTGGCGATCGTGGTCGGCATCGCACAGGTCGTGGCCGGCGTGTTTCCCGGCACCTCGCGTTCGGCGGCGGCAATCTTCGCCGCGATGTTCGCCGGTCTGACGATGCGTTCGCGCGCCGCCGAGTTCGCCTTCCTGGTCGGTATTCCGACGATGTTCGCGGCCACCGGCTACGAACTGATGAAGACCCTGGGCGACGGCGCAGCGATTGCCGCCGAGGCCTGGGACGAGCTCGCGGTGGCCTTCGTCGCCGCCGCGATCACCGGATTCGCCGCGGTGAAGTGGCTGCTGGGATTTATCGCGGGCCACACCTACATCGTGTTCGCCTGGTACCGGATCCTGCTCGGAGCGCTGCTATTGTTGATGCTGGCTTGATCGGAGTGCCGGTTCAGCTGCGTGCACGTTTGATGGCGGCGATACGCAGCTGGCGCAGTCTTTCGCCGATCTGAGGACCGACCGCGCCCTGCGCCATGGCATCGCTTGCCTGTACGGTGGCCGCGACGTCGCGCGCCGCGCGCAGGCGTTCGATCGACGGATAGTCCACGGATTCCCGATCGAGCCGGCCGCGCACATCGCAGCGGCAGGCCCACAATGCATCCTCGAAGTATTCGGGATCGCGCAGCCCGCGGAACTGCTCGACCAGGTCCAGGGTGGTGCTGGCGCGCAGTTCTTCGCTGCGGTGGACGCGCAGGTGGTTTTCGGTGACGGCCAGCGCCAGATCGCGGCAGGCATTGGGGACGCGCAGTCGCGCGCAGAAGGCGCGCACCAGCGGAATGCCGGTCTGTTCGTGACCACGGTGACTGGGCCAGTGCTCGCGCGGAGTGACCCCTTTGCCGAGATCGTGCAACAGCACGGCGACGCGTACCCTGAGCGGGGCGGCTTCGCGGGCGGCCACGTCCAGCGCCATCATCACGTGGCGGCCGCTGTCGATCTCCGGATGGTATTGCGCGGGCTGCGGCACGCCGAACAGGGCGTCGATCTCCGGCATGATCCGCGCCAGCGCGCCGCAGTCGCGCAGGGTTTCGAAAAACACGCTGGGCCGTTCCTGCATCAGCGCGCGCGCGGTCTCCTGCCAGACGCGTTCGGCCACCAGGTGATCGACCTCGCCCGCCTCGACCATCTGCCGCATCAGTTGCAGCGTTTCCGGGGCCACGCTGAAACCCAAGGCGGCGAAGCGCGCGTGAAAGCGCGCCAGGCGCAGGATGCGCACCGGGTCTTCGGCGAAGGCCTCGGAGACGTGGCGCAGTACGCGCGCTTCGATGTCCGCGCGGCCGCCGTAAGGGTCGATCAGGCGACCATCGACGTCCTGGGCGATGGCGTTGACGGTGAGGTCTCGCCGCCGCAGATCGTCCTCGATGGTGACGTCGGGACCGGTGTGAAACGTGAAGCCGTGATAGCCGTGACCGGACTTGCGTTCGGTGCGCGCGAGCGCGTGTTCCTCCTGCGTTTCGGGGTGCAGGAACACCGGAAAGTCGGCGCCCACGGGGCGATAGCCCTGGGCCAGCAAGGTGTCCGGATCGGCGCCGACCACGACCCAGTCGCGCTCGTGCACGCCAAGGCCCAGCAGCGCGTCGCGAACCGCGCCGCCGACCAGATAGCGTTTCATTCCGATTCGCCCAGCCGCGCGGGGACCGGCTGCATCAGCTGGTCGAGGGTGGTGGGTTCGCCGTTGAGGCGCCAGCCGAAAATCACGATGTTGTAGAGCACGCGCGTAATGTAGCCGCGTGTTTCGTTGAATGGTACGTTCTCGATCCACACGTCGGCGTCCATTTCCTGTGGCGGCAGCCAGCCGGGGATGCGGTAGGGGCCGGCGTTGTAGGCGGCGATCACCAGCAGGAAGTGGCCGTCGAAACGCTCGTCGAGTTCGGCCAGGTAGTGGCTGCCGATCGGGATGTTGACGTCCGCCTGTTTCAGCGTGTCGCGCGTCGGCATCGGCAGTCCATGCCGCTGCGCGACCTCGCGGGCCGTGGTCGGCAGCAGTTGGAGCAGGCCATAGGCATTGGCGGCGGACACCGCGCGCGGGTCGTACAGGCTCTCGGCGCGCATCACCGAGTACACCCAGTCCGGCGGCAGGCCGGAGTCCTTGGCCGCGGCATCGACCCGTTCGCGGAATGGCAGCGGGAAGCGCGCCAGCAGGTCGTCCCATTGCTGGGATTCGGCCATCAGCGCGATCGACGGGGCGTACCAGCCGATGCGGTTGAGCAGCAGGCCGGTCTGCAGTCGTCCCGACGGATTGAGATCCTCGATTGCGGTGTACAGTTCGCGGACGGCTGCGGCGTCCATGTCGACCGTGCGCAGTTCCAGCGCGCGCTGGATGCCGGCCAGGCTCATGATCTGAGCCTGCGCCGAGGCGTCGCGCGGCAGCGCCTGCGGCCCCAGGTCCGGCGTCACGCCGAGCCGGTCGGCGGCAAAGAAGCCATAGGGGTCGCGTTCCAGCGTGAGTGCACGAAACAGGGCTTCGGATTGTTCGGTCTGGCCGAGCCGTTCCAGGGCCCGCGCACGCCAGTAACGCCAGCGCGCGGTGTCGGCCAGCGTGGCCGGCATGCGGCCGATCACCGCCAGCACCTCGGACCAGTCGGCCTGATACAGCGCGGCGCGGGCGTTCCATTCCAGCGTCTGCTCGTCGCGGGCGTCTGCCGGGAGATCGGCGAACCAGGCCAATGCGCGTTCGTCGCGGTCATAGGCCAAGCCCAGCGCCAGCGAGCGCCGCAGCATTGCGCGCTGTTCTGCATTGACGTCGCGAGCCTTGATCAGACGATCGTAACGGGACATCGCCGTGGCCGAATCACGGCGCGCGATGCGGTCGAAGGCCTGCTCGATCCAGCGCCAGGCCACCGGCGCGTCCGGCGACTCGATCAGGCGGTCGAGCATGGTCGTGGGAGTTTCCTGTAGCAGCGCGGCGTTGACGAGCGGTCGAGCCTGCGCGTCCGGCAGTCCGCGCGCGAGGTAACGCACCAGCGCCGGCTGCCGCGCGTCGAGCGCGGCATCGATGCGCTGCAACACGCGATCGTTGCTCAGGGCACCCTGTTGCGCCAGCCAGCCGAAAACCGGGTCGCAGGCCTTGGGCAAACTGCGTCCGCGCAACCAGGTGTCGAGCGCGATCGACTGCAGTTCGGCGGTGTCTCCGAGCGTGAATTTGGCATTCAGCCAGTGGCAGCGCAGCAGATCGTCGTCGGGCGCCTGTGGCGTCGTGGCGAGAAAGGTCCGCCATTGCTCGCGCGCGGCGAGATTCAACAGCCACGCTAGGCGAAGTTCGGCCGCCACCGGCTCCTCGCCATGCCGGGAAAGGAAACGGGCGATGCGGGCGTCGGTGACCGCGCCGGGCATCTGGCGCAGATCGCGGCGCAAGCGTGCCGCCTCAAGATACGGATAGAGCAGATAGTCCTTGAGCTCGGCTGGGTCGTCCTGAGCGGCGCTACCGGGGTTGGCGATCGCCGCCTGGAATCGCGCACGCAGCGCGTCGCTTGGTCCTGCCCAGGCCGTGCTCGCGCCCAGCCAGCCCGCAGCGAGAACGGGTGCGAGTAGGGAGGAGGCCAGCCATCCGTAGCGGTTTCTCACGATGGATCTTTGGTGCGGTCGGGTCAGTCGAGCCGGTCTTCTGGCTTGGGAGCCATGAGGAGACGGTACTAGGACACTACAAGATTCACGATAGTCTAAGGCCAACGCCTGAATGGCCGGAAAACGCAGACCGGCTTTCCGGACGAAGCGCCATGCTGGAGAGCACACTGCGATGACAGCCCTGATTCTTGCCTACCTTGCGACGGGTGCCTTTTCCGGATTGCTGGCCGGCCTGTTCGGCGTGGGTGGCGGGTTGGTCATCGTGCCGGTTCTGGTGCTGTTGCTGCCGGGTGTCGGCGTCTCCGCGGACATCGCCGTGCAGATGGCAATCGGAACCTCGCTGGCCGTGATCTCGCTGACCTCGATCTCCTCCACCTGGGCGCATCACCGTCACGGTGGTGTGATGTGGCCGGTATTTGCGCGTTTGGCGCCCGGGCTGTTGCTGGGCGCCTATGCCGGGGCCTGGCTGGCGCATGGACTCGATGGTGCAATTCTGATGCGCATCGTCGGCATCGGCGCGCTGCTGGTCGCCGCCAAGATGGCCTTCGATCTGAAGCCGACGATGGCCAAGCCAGTGCCGGGTACACCGGTGCTGCTCGGCGTCGGCGGGCTGATCGGCTCGATTTCGGCCTTGATCGGGATTGGTGGCGGCAGCCTCACGGTACCGTTCCTGAGCGGGTGCAGTCTCGAAATGCGCAAGGCGGTGGGAACCTCCGCCGCCTGCGGCCTGCCGATCGCCATGGCCGGCGCGCTCGGCTACATCGTGGCCGGGCGCGGTGTTGTCGGGCGTCCTGACGGCAGCCTGGGTTACGTCTCGCTACCGGGTTTCGCGATCATCGCCTTGAGCAGCGTGGCGTTGGCGCCGATTGGCGCGCGACTTGCTCACCGTCTGTCTCCCGCGCTGATGCGGCGGGCATTCGCGCTGCTGTTGGTGGTGATCGGGCTGAAGATGCTGCTCGGTTGAGCTGGAGCGTCGCGTGGCCGACTCGGCGACCGTCTGTCCCCCTGGCTATACCGTTGATCCGGAAGCGGGCGAGGCGCGGTATGTTTTCTCTACATGCGCGACCCTATGTTTCCGGAGTACGCGCGCAGACTGTGTCCCCGACTACAGGGGCACATCATGAAAATTACGGGTCGCACACTCGAAATCGCAGTCCTTGACGTATTTTCCCGCTATGGCGTCTATGCGGGCGGCCGCCTGACGCTGAGTGATGTCGAGGCCTCCTGGGCACAGACCGGGCTGCGTCGCGGGGATCTTGTCGACGGACTCAGCCAGTTGATCAACATGAGTGCCGTCAAGCTGGTTTCCGAGGCCGACGGCCTGTTTCTGGAGCTGACCACGCGCGGCTTCGAACGCATGAGCGCGAACAAGCGCGGCCTGCGTGAAATCTGGGAAGAGTCACGGTCGGTCGCGGTACTCAAGCGCGCGCAGATGCGTCGCCGCGAGCATGTTCCGGCCAGCGGTCGCCGCATGCTGGACATGCCCACTCAGCAGTAAGCGGATTCGCGCCCCTGGTCGAGGCGCTACAGTAGGCGACCCATTTGTCTTGTGGCGCCCCGATGAGCGATTCCCCCCCGCCGCCGGCGAAGCCGGTCGGCAGTTCGGCGATCACCGAACAGGTCTACATGGTGTTCCCGAACGATCTGAACGCCAATGACACGGTGTTCGGCGGCATGATCATGGCGCAGATGGACCGGCTTGCCGTGGTCGTCGCGGACCGCCATTCCGGCCGCGTCTGCGTTACCGCCAGCGTCGACGCCGTGCACTTCATGAAGCCCGCCAAACGCGGCGACGTGTTGATTTTGCATGCCGGCGTCAATCGCGCCTGGCATTCCTCGATGGAAATCGGCGTCAAGGTCGAAGCCGAAACCCATACCGGGGCGGACCGCCGTCACATCCTGTCCGCCTACCTCACCTTCGTGGCGCTCGACCCTGATGGCCGGCCGTGCGCGGTACCGGATGTGGCCCCGCAGACGGCCGCCGAACGCCGTCGCTACGAGGAGGCCGGGCTGCGCCGTCAGCAGCGCCTGCGCCACGCCGAGGAGATCAAGCAGCTGCGCGCGCAGCGCCACGAGGACTGAACGCGTCAGTGCTGCGGACTCGGCGCGTCCGGCTGGTGATCCGGCTGCGCATGCACGAAGGCCGGCAGCGCCTGGCACGCCGATTCGATCTCGGTGAGTCGCGGCCAGCGCGTCAGTTCGCAGTCGAAGCGGCGCGCGGAATAGAGCTGAGGAATCAGGCAGCAATCCGCAAAGCCCGGCGTCTCGCCGAAGCTGAAGCGGCTTTGCGGATGCGCCTGAAGCCGTGTCTCCAGCGCGTCCAGACCCAGCGTGACCCAGTGGCGGACCCAGGCCTGCTGTCGCGCGTCGTCCTGTGCCAGATCGTCCTGCAGATGTCGCAGCACGCGTGAGTTCTGCAGCGGCTGCACATCGCTGACGATGTTCAGACAGGCTTCCAGCACCCGCGCGCGCAGCGCCGGTTCGGTCGGCAGCAATGGCGGGTGCGGCGTCAGCGCTTCCAGATAGTCGAGAATCGCCAGCGACTGGCTGATCCGCAGCTCGCCGTCGACCAGCAGCGGTACCATGGCCTGCGGATTGAGCCTGCGGTATTCGCTGCGAAACTGCTGGCCGCCTTCGTGCATCAGATGCACCGGTTCGATCAGGTACTCCAGCCCCTTGAGATTGAGTGCGATCCGTACCCGGTAGGCGCTGGAGCTGCGCCAGAAACTGTAGAGCTTGAGCATGTCGGCGCCCTCGTTCAGGCGGCCACGACGCGCTGGTCGATGGCCCCGAAAATGGAGTGTCCGTGAGCGTCCAGCATTTCGATGCGCACCCGGTCTCCGGCCCGCAGGAACGGCGAGCGCGCGGCGCCGTGGCGCAGAACTTCCACGGTGCGCTGTTCGGCCAGACAGGAATAGCCCAGCCCGCCCTCGGCGATCGGCAGGCCCGGCCCGCCCTCGGCATCACGATTGGAGACGGTGCCGCTGCCGATGATGCTGCCGGCGACCAGCGAGCGCGTGCGTGCCGCGTGCGCGATCAGCTGGCCGAAGTCGAAGCTCATGTCGGCGCCGGCGTCCGGTCGGCCCAGGAGCTGGCCGTTGACCCAACTCTGCAGCGCGCCGTGCAGCTTGCCGTCGCGCCAGGCCTCGCCGAGTTCGTCCGGCGTCACCGCCACCGGCGAGAACGCCGACGCCGGCTTGGCCTGGAAGAAGCCGAAGCCCTTGGCCAGCTCGCCGGGAATCAGGCCACGCAGCGACACGTCGTTGACCAGCATCAGCAGGCGCACACGGTCCAGCGCGCGGCGTGCATCGATTCCCGCCGCAACATCGGCGGTGACCACGGCGATCTCCGCCTCCAGATCGCAGCCCCAGTCCGGATCGCCCAAGGGAATATCGCCATGCGGGTCGAGAAAGCCGTCCGACCCTCCTTGGTACATCAGCGGGTCGGTCCAGAAGCTGTCCGGCATGTCGGCACCGCGCGCCTGGCGCACCAGCGCCACGTGATTGACATAGGCCGAGCCGTCCGCCCACTGATAGGCGCGCGGCAGCGGCGAATGGCATTCGGCGGGCACGAAATCCATGGTGCCGGCGATCTTGCCGTTGTTGAGTTCGTCGTAGAGGCCGCGCAGATGCGGCTCCACCAGCGGCCAGTCGTCGAGTGCGCGCTGCAGATTGCGCGCCAGCTCCGGCGCTGGCGCGCAGGCCGACAGGTCGCGCGACACGACGACCAGGCGGCCGTCGCGGGTGTCGTCGTTGAGCGTGGCGAGTTTCATGGGCGGTTTCCGGGTGTACGGTGCATGCGTCCTGGTCGGGTCTACCGGTGTCGGCGCGACACGTCAACCGAAAGCGCGACGAGGCATTGAAGGTCTGTGTGCACGGCCCAGCCCGCTCGCAGGCCGCGCCGCACGCGAGCATCAATCAATTGTCGGAGAGTCACGATGCATAAAATTCTGATCACCACGATCTGCGCACTTGGCGTGGGAATGACGGCGTCCGCCTATGCGGGCAATGGCCAGCACGGACCGAAATACCATGAGCATGGCCGGTCGCCGATGGGCTTCGTGCGCCAGCTGGACCTCAGTGCCGAGCAGCGCAAGGCCATGCGCGAAACGCTCGTCCAGCACCGCACCGGGTTCGAGACGATGCGCGATGCGATGCGTGAACAGGCGCAAGCGCTGGCGGAACTGGACAGCCAGGCGCCGGAATACGCAGCGCGTGTGGAGGCCTTCGCTGATCGCGCGTCCAATCTGGCGCGCCAGCGTGTCGACGGCATGGCCCAGCTTCGCGGTGAGCTGTGGGCGATCCTCACGCCGGAGCAGCGCAGCAAGCAGTTGGCCATGGCTGCCGAGCTGGCGGACCGCGCGCCCGGCCGTATCGAGAAGCGCTTGCGTGAGCATGGCGAAGAGCGCTTCGAGCGCATGGCGCAGGATCTGGAGCTGAGCGACGAACAGCGCATGCAGGTCGAGGGTCTGCTCACGCAGTTCCGCGACAAATCGGCGCCGACGCGTGCAGCGATGCGCGGCGAGTTCATGGAGCTGCTGGCGATGAACCCGGAAACGGCGGATTACAGCAGCCGTGTGCAGGCGGCGGCGGACGTGGCGGCGCGCAGTGCCTACACCCGGGCACGCGATCTGGCCGGTTTGCAGGGCGAACTGGCCAGCGTGCTGACGCCGCAGCAGCGAGAGGCTTTGATGGCGCGCATGAGCCAGGGCGGACGCCGGCATCACGACGGGGAACCGCGCGGCGATCGCCGTCAGGCGCCCGAAGCGCTCGGCTGAGTTTCGGCCGGCCTGTCGATCGCAGCCGCCGACAGGCGGCTGCGATCGTTTGTGGTTTGGCTCGGTCCGGATCAGGCAGCCGAGCCGATGACGCCGCGCTTGATCTGGTCTTCCTCGATCGATTCGAACAGCGCGCGAAAGTTGCCTTCGCCGAAACCCTCGTTGCCCTTGCGCTGGATGATCTCGAAGAAAATCGGCCCGATCACGGTGCTGGTGAAGATCTGCAGCAGAATCCCTTCCTCGGGCGCGCCGTCGATCAGGATGCTGAGCTCGCGCATACGCGCCACCGATTCGCCATGCTGCGGCACCCGCGCATCGACCTTGTCGTAGTAGGTGTCCGGCGTATCCATGAACACCACGCCGGCTTCGCGCAGGCCGGACACGGTGGTGTAGATGTCGTCGGTCGCCAGCGCGATGTGCTGGATGCCTTCGCCGCGATAGTCGCGCAGGAATTCCTCGATCTGCGATTTGTCATCGGCGGACTCGTTGATCGGAATCCGGATCTTGCCGCAGGGGCTGGTCATCGCGCGCGACAGCAGGCCGGTCATCTTGCCTTCGATGTCGAAGTAGCGAATTTCGCGGAAATTGCCGATGCGCTCGTAGAACCCGGACCAGGTGTCCATGTTGCCGCGTTCGACGTTGTGCGTGAGGTGATCGATGAAGCGCAGACCCTTGCCTGCCGGATTCGGGTCGATGCCGTCGAAGAAGCGGAAATCCACATCGAAGATCGAGCGCTCGCCATAGCGGTCCACGAAATAGATCACGCTGCTGCCGATGCCGTACACCGCCGGCAGCCGCAGCTCCATCACGCCCGGCTGGGTATCGAAGGCGACCGCCCCCTGCGACAGCGCGTACTGGTAGGCGCGCGCCGCATCCCGCACCCGCCAGCCCATGGCGCAGGCGCTGGGGCCGTGCGCACGCGCGAACTGCTCGAAGTGGGTGTAGGGCGTGCCGTTGACGAGAAAATTGATTTCACCCTGGCGGAACAGGGTCACGTCCTTGCGGCGGTGACGCGCCACCGCGACAAAACCCAGGGTCTTGAGCAGGCGGTGCAGCTGGTCGATCCCGTCGCGCGTCGGCGCGGTGAATTCGACGAATTCGAAACCGTCGGTGGACAGCGGGTTGATGTCCCAGTCGTTGTCGGGGCGGTCGTTCATGGGGTTCTCCAGTGGGGTGACGCTGGCCGTGCGCGGCGGCCGTTCAGGCGGCGCGGGGGGGCGCCGGTTCGAACAATGGCGGCAGCATGCCCAGTTGTTCGGCCGTGTCGATTTCGGCCAACAGGTCCAGTCGCGTCAGTGATTCGAGTTCCCGGAAGTTCTCGATCACGTAGTACAGCGGCTGCATGATGTCGATGCGATATGGCGTGCGCATGACCTCGCCGAGCTCGAATCGCCGGCGTTGCGGCTGGTCCGAATCCTGTGCGCGCAGCGTCTCACCGATCGACGACAGGATGCCGCCGCCATAGATGCGGCGCGCGCCGCCGGCCGGCTGAATCAGGCCGAACTCCACCGTGAACCAGTACAGCCGCGCCAGGAAGGCGCGCTGTCGCTTGTCCGCGGCCAGACCGAGACGGCCGTAGGTCTGCGTGAAATCGGCGAAGCCGGGATTGGTCAGCATCGGGGTGTGCCCGAAGATCTCGTGAAAGATATCGGGTTCCTTCAGATAATCGAGTTCCTCGCGGCTGCGCACGAAGCTGGCCGCCGGGAAACGTCGATTGGCGAGCAATTCGAAGAACTGCGTAAACGGGATCAGCGCCGGCACCGGTGCGACTTCCCAGCCGGTTTCGCGCTGCAGCCGGGCCGACACTTCGCTCAGCTGCGGAACCCGGTCACGCGGCAATTTCAGCAGATCGAGCCCTTGCAGGAACTCATCGCAGGCCCTGCCGCGGATCGCGCGATCCTGGCGCTCGTACAGCTCCGCCCAGATCGCATGTTCCTCCTCCGTGTAACGCACAACACCACTCGAATCGGGCTCGCGCGCCACGTACTTCGTGGAGTCCTTCATCGCGCGCCTCTCAATATTGTTGCTGCGGCCATCAGGACCGCGGATAGGGGGATTATCCGCCCCGTCGCGGTGCAACAACAAGGCGGCGGCATTTGCCGCAGGCGGTCTACAGTCGTGCGAAGCCGTCGGTGGCATCCAGCAGCGCGGACAGGATGCCGGCTTCGCTGGCGGCGTGGCCAGCATCCGGAACGATCTGCAGATCGGCTTCCGGCCAGGCGCGATGCAGATCCCAGGCGGTCTTCATGGCGCAGACCACGTCATAGCGGCCCTGCACGATCACCGCCGGAATGTCGCGGATGCGGCCGACGTTCTCGATCAGCTGGTTGGGCGTTTCGAAGAAGCCGCCGTTGACGAAGTAATGGCATTCGATGCGCGCAAAGGCCTCGGCGAAGCGGTCGTCGCCGTAGTGCTTGAGCATGCTGCCGGATTGCAGCAGTTTGCTGGTGGAGCCCTCCCACACGCTCCAGGCGCGTGCTGCGGCCCGTCGCACCTCGCGATCCTCGCTGGTCAGGCGCCTGAAGTAGGCCTGCATCATGTCGCCGCGTTCCTCGTGCGGAATCGGTGCCAGGAAATGTTCGAAGGCATCCGGATAGATCCAGGAACAACCTTCCTGGTAGAACCAGGCCAGTTCCTCCGGACGCAGCAGGAAGATGCCGCGCAGCACCAGCGCCTTGACCCGGTCGGGGTGGGTTTCGGCATAGGCCAGCGACAGCGTCGATCCCCAGGATCCACCGAACACCACCCAACGTTCGATGCCCAGGGTGGTGCGGATCGTCTCCATGTCCGCCACCAGATCCCAGGTCGTGTTCTCGCGCAGTTCCGCGTGCGGCGTCGATCGGCCGCAGCCGCGCTGGTCGAACAGCACGATCCGATACAGCGCCGGATCGAAGAATTGGCGATGCCAGGGCTCGCAGCCACCGCCGGGCCCGCCGTGCACGAACACCACAGGGTTGCCGTCCGGATTGCCGCATTCCTCGACGTGGATTTCGTGCAGGTCCGACACCTTGAGACGCTGCTCGCGGTAGGGCTTGCAGGGCGGATACGGGTCTCTGGGCTGGCTCGGCATGCTGTTCACGAAAGGGCGTTGGTGTGCGCGAACCTTACAACAGCGTGCGAACGAAGCCGTAGAACAGCAGCACGAACGCGCCAATCTCGCCGATCGCCAGCGCCACCATGAACCCGTGCAGCAGTATCCCCGGCAGCGTGCCGCGGCCGAGGCGATAGGGTTTGCGGAACTGGTTGTCGGTATCGCGCAGCAGACCATGCAGCACATAGCTGGCGATGGCGCCGGCGAAGAACAACAGCGGCACGGCGACCAGCCACACGGTGGCGGACGCCGACAGCGGTGAGTACGGCACGAAGGCGCGCAACAGCAGCGCCGAGAAGGCGTACATCAGCGCTGCCCGGTGCGCGACATCGACATAGACCGGTGCCTGCGCCTGCTCGGTGCGCGCGATGCCGGCGTACTTCCAGACACCGGTGAGCAGCCCGGTGAGAAAGTAGGCGCCGGCAGCCAGAAGACATAAGTTCTCGGGATTCATGAAATTTTTTTGTCCGGCCTGATTGAATGGTGCCGAGGCACTACGCTAGCATCGGGTGACTTTCAGCGTGGTACTGCGGGGACAGCACAGTGCGGCTCATCGCAACAATTCTGGTCGGGGCAAGCCTGTTTTCGGGCGCAGCCTCGGCCGCGAGCGAAAGGACGCTCAAGACCAGCAAGGAGGACGCGGTGTTTCCGCGGCCGGCGCAACTCGAAGGCGCCGTCAGCTTCTGGCGCAAGATCTTCGCGGAGTATTCCGAGAATCAGGTGGTGATCCACTCCATGGATTACCCCAACAAGATCTATGGCGTGCTCGATTATCGCGACGATGTCGCGCGCGGCGTGGACAAGGCGACGATCCGCACGCGGGCCCGCGAGGACGAGCGCGCCGCGCGCGACAAGATCGAGCGCCTGCTCAAGCTTGTGCATGCCCATCGCAAGACGCCGCAAAAGCTCGACCCGGAAGCACGCAAGGTCTACGAGCTGTTTGCGGACATTGATGATCCGAATGTCTACAGGGATCAGCTGGACCGCGTGCGTTCGCAGCGCGGTCTGCGGGAACGCACCGGTAATGCGATGGCGGTGTCGGGTCGCTATTTGCCAAACATGGAAGCGGTGTTCAAGTCCTATCAGCTTCCGGTGGGACTGACGCGCCTGCCGCTGGTCGAGTCCTCGTTCAATGTGGATGCCTATTCCAAGGTGGGCGCTGCCGGCATCTGGCAGTTCATGCCGTCATCGGCGCGCATCTACATGCGGCTCGACGAAGTGGTGGACGATCGACGCGATCCCTGGTTCGCCACGGATGGCGCTGCGCGTCATCTGCGTGACGACTACGCGCTGTTGCAGCAATGGCCGCTGGCGGTCACCGCCTACAACTACGGCCGCATGGGTCTGGCACGCGCGCTCAAAGCGGTTGACGGCAATACGCTCGAAGACCTGCTGGACGATTTCGATGGCCGCCGGTTCGGCTTCGCTTCGCGCAATTTCTACGCGGAGTTTCTGGCCGCGCTGGATGTGGCGCGCAACCGTGATCACTACTACAAGGATGTGGAGCCCGAGGACCGCCTCGACTTCGACGTGATCACCACGGCCAACTACGTGCCCTACGAAACCTTGCGCGAGCTGGCCAGCATCGATGAAGCCAGCTTCCGTCGCCTCAATCCTGCGTATCAGGACGAAGTCGTGGCCGGCAAGCTCTACATCCCGCCGCATCACGAAGTGCGCGTACCGGCGGGGGGGGGCAAGACCTTCAAGCTGGCCTATGCCGGACTCGGCCAGGGCCGGGTGTTCGACCGCCAGCGGGTCTACTGGATTCAACACCGCGTTGCGCGCGGTGAAACCCTGGGCGGAATCGCACACCGTTATGGCAGCAG
This sequence comes from Gammaproteobacteria bacterium, assembly GCA_022599775.1. Taxonomy (GTDB): domain Bacteria; phylum Pseudomonadota; class Gammaproteobacteria; order Nevskiales; family Nevskiaceae; genus Banduia. The sequence continues at coordinate 40,363 of JAHZLQ010000053.1, read as the reverse complement.
CATTCGCGACATCCAACAGGCCAATGGCATCAGCAACCCGCGCCTGATCCGCATCGGTCAGACCATCAAGGTGCCGCCTCGCGACAGTGGCGGCGTGGTCATCGCCGCCGCGGCGCCGAGTCTGCAGTCCACCGTGCTGCAACACCGTATCGCCAGCGGTGACACGCTCGGTGCCATCGCGCGCCGCTATGGCAGCAGCGTGAGCGACATTCAGCGCGCCAACGGCATCAGCGACCCGCGCCTGATCCGCATCGGTCAGACCATCAAGGTGCCGGCCAACGGCGCCTCGGCGCAGGCTGCGGTGATGACGCATCGCGTGCGCAGTGGCGACACCCTCGGCGGCATCGCGGATCGCTACGACACCACCGTCAGTGCCCTGCAGGCCATCAACGGCATCTCCGATCCGCGCTCGCTGCGCAGCGGCCAGGTGATCCGCCTGCAAGCCGGTACGGCGGACGGTGGCTTGCAGGAGCTGGCCTACAGCAAGACCTCGTCTGAGCCTTCATACCGTCTGCATCGCGTGGAATCGGGGCAGACGCTGTCGGCGATCTCGCGGCGCTACGGCATCAGCTCGGCGCGCCTGTCGAGCTACAACGGCCTGACCGATCCGGATCAGGTGCGGGCGGGTACCTTGCTGAAGGTGCCGGAGCGCTAATTTTCCAGCGACGTTCTAAAGCGCCTTGCGCAGCACCGCGATCAAGGCATCGGTGCGCGGCAGCACGCCGTTCCACAATTCGAACGCCACCGCCGCCTGTTCGGCCAGCATGCCGATGCCATCGGCGATCAGGTTGGCGTGCTGTGATTCGGCCCAGGCGTGAAACGGCGCGTGTGCCGATCCGTAGCTGAGGTCGTAGCAGGCGCCGCCTTCGGCCAGCAGCTGGCCCGGCAGGCGCGGCATTTCGCCGCTGTGGCCGGCCGAGGTGGCGTTGATGATCAGGTCGAAAAGGTCACCTTTGAGCGCGAGGTGCGTGCAGGGCCGCACGACGCCGACCGGCTTGAAATGCTCGGCCAGGGCTTCGGGCTTCCAGGGATTGCGATTGGACAGCACCAGTTCAGCCGGGTTCTGCGCGAGCAGCGGACCGATCACGCCGCGGGCTGCGCCACCGGCGCCGAGCAGCAGGATGCGGCGGCCACGCACTTCGATGTCGAAATTGTCGCGCAAGTCGCGGATCAGACCTTCGCCATCGGTGTTGTCGCCGTTCCAGCCGGTATCGCTGCGCACCAGGGTGTTGACGGCGCCGGCAAGCTTCGCTCGCTCGCTGCGGTTTTCGCAGAACGCGGCCACGCTGACCTTGTGCGGCAGGGTCACGTTGAGTCCCTTGTAGCCGGCGCGGTGCAGCTTGGACAGTTCCTGTTCCAGCGCCGCTGCGGAGACTTCGATGGCTTCGTATTCCAGGGCGATCCGCGCCTGGTGGGCGAAATCGGCGTGAATGCGCGGCGAGAGACTGTGGGCGATCGGCTGCCCGATGACGGCGTAACGGTCCATGCGTTCCTGTTTCAGCGGTTGAGCCAGCGCGCGGCGTCCTTGGCGAAATAGCTCAGCACCATGTCGGCACCGGCCCGGCGGAAGCACATCAGCGCTTCGAGGATGGATTTGCGCTCATCCAGCCAGCCGTTGTCGATGGCGCCGCGCAGCATGCTGTATTCGCCGCTGACCTGATAGGCCGCCACCGGCACGCCGAAGGTCTGCTTCACGCGGTGAATGATGTCGAGGTAGGGCATGCCGGGCTTGACCATGACCATGTCGGCCCCCTCGTCGAGATCGAATGCGACTTCGCGCAGGGCCTCGTCGGTGTTGGCCGGATCCATTTGATAGGTTTGCTTGCCGCCTTTGCCGAGATTGGCGCTGGAGCCGACCGCATCACGAAACGGTCCGTAGAACGCGGACGCGTACTTGGCGGCATAGGACAGGATCATCGTGTTCTTCATGCCGTCGCGTTCGAGGACCTGGCGCAACTGGCCGATGCGGCCGTCCATCATGTCCGAAGGCGCGACGATGTCGACACCGGCGCGCGCGTAGATCAGGGCCTGGCGTCGCAGGATTTCGCAGGTACGGTCGTTTTCGACATCGCCGCGCTCGTCGAGCACGCCGTCCTGGCCGTGGCTGGTGTAGGGATCGAGCGCCACGTCGGCGACGATGCCGATGTCCGGCACGGCCGCCTTGATCGCGCAGATCGAGCGCACCATCAGGCTGTCCGGATTCAGCGCTTCGTCGCCGTTCGGTGTTTTGAGCGATGCGGGCGTCACCGGGAACAGCGCCACGGCCGGAATGCCCAGCGCGTGCAGGGCTTCGCATTCGCGGACCAGTTCGTCGATATCCAGACGCGTGACGCCGGGCATGGCACCGACCGGTCCGCGCAGTTCGCCTTCGGCGACGAACAGCGGCTGGATCAGATTGGCCGGCGTCAGGGCGCTCTCGCGCACCATGCGGCGGATGAAGTCGGCCTGCCGGGTACGGCGCAGACGCGTGGCGGGATATCGACCGAGGCTCACCGGATATCGACGTGGATCAAGCGGAGCGCGATTATACAGCGGTGATCGAGACCTACCTTGGCTGGCGTCTGGGCGTGTTCCTCGTGCTGCTGCTGACGATGCTCGCCGCCGAACGCCTGCGGCCGCGTCGTCGCGAGGCGACTCAATGGCGTGTGCGCTGGCCCTCCAACTTCGGCCTGGTGGTTGTGTCCAGCGTGCTGATGCTCGCGATTCCGGTGTCGGCCATTGCCGCGGCGATGCTGGCGCAGGGCCGCTCCTGGGGCCTGCTCAATCTGATCGGGGCGCCGGTCGCCGTGAACCTGGTGATCGGCCTGGTATTGCTGGACCTGGCGATCTACTGGCAACACCGCGCCTTGCATGCTTGGCGCTGGCTGTGGCCACTGCACCGAGTGCATCACACCGACACCGTGCTCGATGCCAGTTCGGGTCTGCGTTTTCATCCTGCCGAAATCCTGCTGTCGATGCTGTGGAAGTCGCTGGTGGTGCTGGCCATCGGGGCGCAGCCACTGACGGTGCTGGTCTACGAAATCGCGCTCAACGCCTGCTCGCTGTTCAATCACGCGAACTGGCATCTGCCGCGTCCGGTGGATCGCGTGCTGCGCTGGGTGCTGGTCACACCGGACATGCATCGTGTCCACCATTCGGTGCGCCCGGAGGAAACCAACAGCAATTTCGGCAACGGCGCCTCGGTGTGGGATCGTCTGTTCGGCACCTATGTCGCGCGGCCGCGCGCCGGCAACCGCCACATGCGTATCGGACTGGAGCACTGGCGTGATGTCGCGGCGCAACGGCTGGACCGTCTGCTGCTGCAACCCTGGGTCGGCAAACGCGATTCCTGATCTGCGCTGGGCTATGATTCCTGCGGTCGGCGCCTTCAAGATCGTCGCGAAAGATCAGGGTGCTGTCCTCGCCCGGCCGGATCGGCATCAGCATGTCGCCGAACGGAAGGTGCGGTCCGAGATCGGGAAGGGGGAGGCGCAACGCCCGGCCCGAAGCAGCACACACTTTGCAACTGGAGCGAGGACGACTAGCGATGGCCGACGCGCAAGAGCTGGCGCGATTACTGAGTTCGACCGCCCAAGGTGATCAGCGCGCTTTCGCCGATCTGTATACGGCCACCAGCTCGCATCTGTATGCGCTGCTGCTGCGTATTCTCAAGCGACGGGACTGGGCGGAAGAGGCCCTGCAGGATTGCTTCATCCGGGTCTGGCAGAAATCCGACAGCTACTCCTCCGAAAAGGGAGCGCCATTGACCTGGTTGCTGAGCATTGCGCGTTACCGCGCCCTGGATTTGCTGCGCAGCCGCCGCCCCGAGGTCTCGCAAGAGGATGAGGATGTGCACGAAAACCTGAGCTTTGCCGACACCCGCGTGGACCTGGCGGGCGACGCGGATCACGCGCAGTCGATGACCGCCCTGCGCCGCTGCATGGCAACGCTGCAGGACGAACAGCGCAAGAGCGTGTTGCTGGCCTATTACGAGGGCTACACGCATCATGAATTGTCGCGGCGCCTTGAGGCGCCGCTGGGTACGGTCAAGAGCTGGGTCCGCCGAGGGCTACAGCGCCTGCGGGAGTGTCTGGAATCATGAGGCTGCGCGATCCCCAAGCGCGTCAGTTGCTGGCCGGAGAGTACGTGCTCGGCACCCTGCACGGAGCGGCGCGCCGCCGCTTCCAGCGCTGGCTGGGCGAAGACCGCGAACTGAGTGATCAGGTTCGTGAGTGGGAGGCGCGCCTGGTGCCTCTGGCGCTACGACTGGCGCCGGTGGCGCCGCGTGAAATCGTCTGGGTGGAACTGGCCAGGCAGATTGGCTGGGTACCGCAGGCCGCGCCGTCGACGGCAGGCGCGCAATTGTTGCGCGGGAATTCGCGTTGGCTCAGTGCCTGGGCGACCACGGCGACGGCGGCGGTGGTGATCCTCGCCGTCATCCTGGTCGCGCAGCTGGAACGCCCGACGCCTCTTCCGGAGCCCGAGATCGTCGAAGTGCCGCGCACCGTCGCCAGCTATGTGGCCGCGCTGCAGCTACCCGACGAGGCCGCGCAATGGAGCGTCAGCGTGGTGCCGGAGTCCGGCATGGTGAGACTGGCCGTGGCCGGCGACCCCACGCTGCCGACGCAGCAGGACTACGAACTGTGGTGGCTGGCCGACAGCGGTCCGGTTTCACTCGGCGTGCTGCCGCGTAGCGGCGCCGCCGAACACATCCTGCCGGCCGGCCTCAACATCACCGAAGGCGGCAAGCTTGCCGTGAGTCTGGAGCAGGCCGGCGGCTCGCCGACCGGCTCGCCACAGGGTCAGGTGCTGCTCGCCACGCCGGTCATTCGGGCTGGGTAGCGTTTTCTTCGGGGCTTGCGGATCCTTCGGACGCGTCCGCGATCCAGCCCGACAGGGTCTTGCGCGCCTCCTCGCAGCCGGTGCGCTTGTGCGACGAAAACAGCTGCGCGCTGGCCTCCACGTTTTCGAGTTCGGACAGCGCCTTCTGTACCGCCAGCAGCTGGTTCTTGGCGGCGCCGAATGCCAGCTTGTCGGCCTTGGTCAGCAGCACGTGAACGCGGCGCCGGTAGGCCTGTGTCCATTCCAGCATCTGCAGATCGTAGTCCGTGAGCGGATGACGGATGTCCATGATGATGACCACGCCGACCAGCGACTCCCGGGTTTCGATGTAGCCGCCAACCAGCTTGCCCCACTGTCTGCGTGTCGGTTCGGGCACCTTGGCGTAACCGTAGCCGGGCAGATCGACCAGCCGCGCGTTGTCCTGTTCGAAGAAGTTGAGCAGCTGGGTGCGCCCCGGTGTCTTGGACACGCGCGCCAGTGCCTTCTTGTTGGTGATGGTGTTGAGCGCGCTCGACTTGCCGGCATTGGACCGTCCCGCAAACGCGATTTCCGGGCGATCCGGGGCCGGCAACTGGGGCAGCGCGGCGACCGAAAGCAGGAAGCGTGCGGCGACAAAAGGGTTGTGCGGCTCCATCAACAAGTTTCCCGAGGTTACGCGACGTTGTAAGATTCGCCGCCAAACTAACCCGACCTCCGCCTGCACCGCCACTGTCGGTCTGCGGGTTCCGCTGATAATGGAGTCTTTTGAATGAAGCGCTTTGTCTTCTTGGCCCTGCTGGGCAGCATTGGTCTCGCCCACGCGGCCGATCCGTTTGTGGACGGCGACGCGGAAGCAGGAGAAGCCAAAGCCGGCGTCTGCGTCGCCTGTCACGGTGTCGCCGGCAAGAGCACCAATCCGCAGTGGCCGAAGCTGGCCGGGCAAAGCGCCAAGTACATCGTCAACCAGTTGATCGCCTTCAAGTCGGGTGAGCGCAGCAATCCGCTGATGACACCGCAGGCGATGTCGCTGAGCGAGCAGGACATGGCCAACCTAGGCGCGTATTTCGCGGCGCAGGAGCTGTCGCCCGGCGTTGCGAGTGAAGATTCGATCGAATTGGCACAGCCGATTTATCGCGGCGGCGACGGCGAGCGCGGCCTGCCGGCCTGTGCCGCATGTCACAGCCCCACGGGCGCCGGCAACCCGGGTGCCGGCTTCCCGCACATCGGTGGGCAGCAGGGCGAGTACACCGCCGCCAGCTTGCGCGCCTATCGCTCAGGGGAACGTGGAGCGGGTACGCAGGGTCTGATCATGCAGAGCGTGGCCGAAAAGCTGACCGACGCCGAGATTGACGCGCTCGCTTCCTACATCGCCGGATTGCAATGAGGTTTTCGACCATGCGTTTGTTCGCCCAGATTTGTCTGTTGTTTGTCGCGTTCAGCCCGATTGCCTGCTCCGCGCAGGACGGACCGATGCGCTACCTGGAAGGCGAGCAATACCGCAAGGTCAGCAGTGTCACCGAACCCAAGGACGCGTCCAAGATCACCGTGACCGAGGTGTTCTGGTATGGCTGCGGCCACTGCTATGCGTTCGAGCCGTACATGCGCAAGTGGGCCGAGACCAAGCCGGGCGACGTGGTGTTCGAACGCATGCCGAATTCGCTGGGACGTCCGGTGGGTCTGTTGCACAGCCGCGCCTACTACACCGCCGAGCAGCTGGGCATCGAAAAGCAGTTCACGCCGAAGATGTTTGCGGCGATGCATGACCAGCGTCTGCCGATGTCCACCGAGTCCGCCATCGGCAGCCTTGCCATCCAGCTCGGCATCGACGAAGCCAAGTTCAGCAGCACCTTCGAGGGCTTCGCGGTCGACAGCCAGGTGCGCCGCGCCGAGCAGCAGTCCCGCGACTGGGGCGTGACCGGCACTCCGACCGTGATCGTCGGCGGCAAGTACATGACGGCACCATCGATGGCGCACGGCTCGGACGAGGCGATCGACGTGGTTCGCTTCCTGGTCGACAAGGTGCGCGCCGAGCGCAAATAGTCTGTGAAGGGACTTCTGCTCGCCGCCGTGGCGGGCGCCTGCCTGGTGCCGCGGCTCGCCGCGGCGGCACCGGCGGCACTGTTGCCGCTGCCGCTGGCGACCGTCGAGCAGGCCTGCGAGGCCCTGTCGCAGCGCCTCGGCAGCGTTGCCTTGAGCGACTGCCTCGGTGCCGACTTTCGCATGGCCGACAGCGGTAGCGTTGAGGGCCGTCCGATTCTGGTTCGTGATTTTCCGCCGACGGCGGCGCTAGCCGAAGGCGCGCGCGCGCCGCGCATCCTGCTGTTCGGCGGCATTCACGGCGACGAATACTCGGCCGTCAGCATCCTGTTCCGCTGGATCGAACTGCTCAAGCACGATCGCTTCCAGCGCTACGACTGGCGCGTGATTCCTTCGCTGAATCCGGATGGCCTGCTCAACCGCCCGGCCACCCGAATGAACGCCAACGGTGTCGACCTGAACCGTAATTTCCCGAGCGAGCGCTGGGAGGAACGCGCGCTGCCATACTGGCGCGAGAAGACCTTCCGCGACCCCCGGCGCTATCCCGGCAAGGCCGCCTTGTCGGAGCCTGAAAGCGCCTGGCTGGCGGCTGAAATCCGGGCATTCGTGCCGGACGTGATCGTCTCCGTTCATGCGCCGCTCGGCGTGCTCGACTTCGACGGCCCGCCGCCACCGCCGGATCGCCTTGGTTATCTTCGCCTCAAGCATCTTGGCGTCTATCCCGGTTCGCTCGGCAATTTCGCGGGCGTGACCCTGGGCATTCCGGTGCTGACCCCGGAACTGCCGCATGCCGGCATCATGCCCAGCGGTCAGCAGGTGCAGCGTATGTGGGCCGATCTGAACGAGTGGCTGGACGGCAACGTCGAAGCCCGTGAAGCGCCCCCGGCGCTGTTGGGGCTTGATGACTGGAGTTGGCAGCCGCGAACCGCCCAGGCCCGTTAGGAAAGCGCTGCGACTGGTGCCGCAACACGCAGGGTTCGAAACAAGCCGTAGCCCGGATGAAGCGCAGCGGAATCCGGGAGCAAGGTTCCGGGCGACCCGTTTTTTCGGATGTCGGACCCTGTCAACAGACCCTAGTCGCTTTCCTCACGGACGATGCGCCACTGTCCGTCGCTTTCCAAACGCCAGTACTGCTGCTTGTGCGATTGGGTGGCGAAGCTGTCGCTCTTGTAGTCCTGGTCGAACTCGGCGAGTACCAGATTGTCTTCGCCCGGATACAGGTACACGTCCAGATTCTGGAGCGTCACGTCGATGTAGCGCTTGGCGCCGTTGACGCGGCGCTTGTATTGCGAAAAGGCCTTCAGGTCCATGTTGTCCACGGTGAAGGTCTTGGAATAAAAGCCGAGATAGCCCTCGGTGTCCTTGGCGGACCAGGCGGCGCGCCAGCTTTCGATTCGCGCGAGGAAGGTGGCGCGCCGTGCAGCGGCCTCGGCAGCCGGCAGCCAGCTCGTGCCGTCGCTGAGGATGATCGGTGTCTCGCCGGGCTGAATGTAGCTGCGCAAGGCCAGCAGGTCCGCATTGGCGACGGTGACGCAGCCCTCACTGGAGCGTGGCGCGCGCGTATAGGTGTCGTCCGGCACGCCGTGCAGCCAGATGCCGTAACCGGTCTTGCCGAGCGAACGGTCCCAGACATTCGGATAGTTCGTCGGAAAGGCGCCGGCGCCGTAGAGATCGGGCAGACCGGAGCCGGCCAGCCAGTTGATGATGCGGTAAACCCCAACCGGCGTGCGGTTGTCGCCCATCACCTGTTTGCCGTAGCCATCCTTGCCCATCGCGACATAGAAGTCAGCCAGCACCTGCGGGCTGCCGTTGCGGTTCTCGAGCAGATACAGCCGCGCGCGCGGCAGGTCCGCCAGCAAAGCGTGCTGGTGACGTGGTGACAGACTCAGGATCGAGGCCGGCACACTGCCCGGCGGTGGCTCGCTGGTGTTGAGCCGCAAGCGCGCTTCTTCGATCAGCGCGTCGACCGGCGCGTCACCGCTGCTGAAGGAGCTGTTCACCGCACCGGCTCTGGTCGCCAGCATCTGGCTGTAGAGCAGCTGCGCGAGACGGAAATTGGGTTCGTCGTGGACCAGCTGGTCGAGATCGCGCAGAGCCTGGTCGATACGGCCGGCGTGCATCGCGTCCACGGCCTCGCGCAGACGCTGCTCGGGATGGTCGAGCAGGGCGGAAGCCGTGGCGGTGCCGGCGCAGATGGCCGAGGCGATCAGGCCCGCAATCAGCCGCCGGCCGACACGCTTGTCAGTGCGCATCCGGAGCGCCGGACCGCGTTCTTTTCCTGGGCGATGCAAGAGATTGCGGCAAGCCCGCCTCAAAGCACCATTTCGCGCGTGATGCGCCATTGGCCGCCGCTCTGCCGAAGCTCAAGCAGCTTGGTGACCTGATCCGAGTAGGTATCCGACTCGTAGGTCTGGATGAAGCGGACCTGTGCGCGATCGGCACTCAGCAGATCGATCTGGGGGTTGATGACGCGGACTTCGACCTTGCCCGGAGCTCCGACTCGCGCCCGGCGCTGGGATTCCCATTGCGCGCGGGTCTGACCGTCACCCGGATCGAAGCCAGGATCGTAGCTGGCGAGGTAGGCCGCCACATTCTGGTCCGACCAGGCCGAAGACCAGTCATAGATCGCCTGCGAGATCGCTTCGGCGATTTCCGGCGTCAGGCTCGTTGCCGAGGCCGGCGGCGCGCTCGGGGTGGTCGCCGCTGGCGTCTGGATCGTCGGCGCCGGTGCCGTTGTCGGGGCAGTGGGTGCGACCGACACCGCTGGCGCGGCTTCGCCAGGCAAGGTGTTCATCTGTTCGAGCAGCCGCAGCTTCTGACGGACCACGCCATTGTCCTGGTCCAGCATCAGCGCGCGGTTGTAGGCCGCCGAGGCCAGCGCGGCGTAGATGTCGCCGAGATTCTCGTGCGCGGTGGCGTAGCTGGGGTGCGTGGCCAGTGCTGCTTCCAACGCATCCCGCGACTTCTCGTAGTCGCCGCGTTGGGCGTACAGCACGGCAAGATTGTTGTACGGCTCAGGCAGCTGCGGATAGTCGCGCGTCAGATCGGAGAACGCCTTGAGCGCATCGTCTTCGCGGCCGAGCTTGACCAGCACCAGCGCACGCGTGAACCGCGCCTCGGCGTCCTGGGGCACCTGCTTGAGGTGCGAGTCGAGGACGGTCAGTGCCTGTTGGTACTGTCCGCTGTTGATCAGGGACTGAGCCTGATCGAGCGCGGCGGCGCCGAGCGCGCTGCCCGCAATTGCGAAGATCGTCACCGCAGCGGCGACCCGGAAAATCCGTTTCACGCAGGAATCCCTCAGATTGGTAAGGAGATTTTGAAATCGACGGTAATATAAAGCATCGCAGGCAGCGACGTAGCCCCCCGTGGCGCTCCGCGCGTCGTCTGTCCATGACCGTCCGCCGTCCCGACCCTTCAAGCGCCCACGCATGAGTTCAGCAGCCCCCGCGGCGCCCCTTTTGCCCGCCGCCTCAGACGGTTTTGTGCCGCGCATCCTGATCGTGCGGCTCAGCAGCATCGGCGACCTGGTCTTCACCACATCGCTGCTGCGCGCTCTGCGCGCGGCCTATCCGAAAGCGCAGATCGGCTGGCTGGCGCGACGCGAACTGGCGGCTTGGTTGCGGGCAGATCCGGACATCGATCAGGTGCACGCCTGGGACCCGCCGAAGTCGCGCAATCCCTGGACCTGGTGCATGCGTCTGCGCGCATTGCGCCGCGAGCTTCGTGGCGCGGATTACGACATTGCGATCGAGGCGCAGGGGCTGCTCAAGAGCCGCGTGCTGTGTCGCCTGTCAGGGGCGCCCCGACGCTTCGGTTTCGATTCCCGGGAGCCTGGCGGCTTTCTGCTGCACAGGCGAATTCCCAAAGCGGGCCAAGTCCGTCTGATCAGCTCCGAGTATCGCGATCTGGCGGAGCGCCTCACCGGCCGCTTCGCGCCACCACCAAGTCTGCGGCTGCCACCACCACAGCGCGAGCTGCCGCAGGACGTGGCGGTGTTGTGTCCGTTCACGACGCGGCTGCAGAAGCATTGGTTCGACGACTACTGGCCGCAACTCGCGGCCCTGCTCAAGAACAATCTGGGCCTGGACAGCGTGATCCTCGGTGGTCCCGGTGATCGCGAGCATGCGCAGCGCCTGCTCGAACAGTGTCCGGCCGGCACACGCAGTCTGGCCGGCGACACTTCGCTGATCGAAGCTGCGCAGACCATCGCGGGCGCCCGTGTGCTGATCGGCGTGGATACCGGCCTGACGCACATGGGCGTGGCCTTGGGCATTCCCACGGTGCCGCTGTTCGGTTCGACCGTGCCGTATCGCGAGGGCGGGTCCGGGCCGATGCGCGTGCTCTACGACGAGCGCCATTGCTCGCCGTGCAAGCGCCGGCCGACCTGTGGCGGCGCCTACACCTGCATGCGCGATCTCACGCCGATGCGGGCCTTCGAGGCCGCGCGGGATCTGATCGAAGGGCGTATCGCATGAAGCTCGTGCATCTGGAAACCGGGCGGCACCTCTACGGCGGCGCGCAGCAGGTGGCCTATCTGTTGTCGGCGCTGCCGCGCGATGCGGTGGACAGTCATCTGGTTTGCGTGCCCGGCGCACCGATTGGCGAGGCGGTTTCGGCGATGGGCCTGCCGGTCCACGAAACACCGATGGGCGGCGACCTGGACCTGCCGTTCATCGGCCGCTTCCGCCGCGTGCTGCAGCAGGTGCAGCCGGACCTCGTGCACATCCACAGCCGGCGCGGCGCCGACGTGCTCGGCGGGCTCGCCGCACGCCGTGCGAAAGTTCCGGCCATATTGTCGCGGCGTGTGGACAACCCGGAACCCTGGCTGTCGGTGCGTTTCAAATACCCCCTGTTCGACAGCGTGCTGGCGATCTCCGACGGCGTGCGCGACGCGCTGCGTGCCAGCGGCGTGAGCCAGGCGATCGAAGTGGTGCGATCCAGCGTCGATCCGGCACCGTGGCGCGAGCCGGCGCCCCGCGAAGAATTCCTGCGCAGCTTCGATTTGAACGATGCGGTGCTCACCATCGGCGTGGTCGCGCAATTGATCACGCGCAAGGGTCATCACGTTCTGTTGCAGGCGCTGCCGCCGCTGCTGGCGCGCCATCCGAATCTGCGCGTGCTGTGTTTCGGGCAGGGACCGCGTCGCGACGCGCTGGAGACGGCGACGCGTGAACTGGGATTGGCCGAGGTGGTTCGCTTCGTTGGCTTCCACAAGGACCTGTCGCGCTGGATGGGCCACTTCGACCTGTTGGCGCATCCAGCACTGATGGAAGGCTTGGGCGTCACTCTGCTGCAGGCGGCCGCGGCCGGTGTGCCGGTCATCGCCTGCCGTGCCGGCGGCATGCCCGAGGCCGTGCATGACGGTGTCAACGGGATTTTGGTGCCGCCGGGCGAGGTCGAACCCTTGCGCGCGGCGCTGGCTTTGCTGCTCGACGATGCAGCGCTGCGCCAGCGTTACGCGCAAGCCGGCCGGCGTCTTGCCGATACCGAGTTCTCGATCGCGACGATGGCCGAGGGCACGCTGGCGGCGTATCGGGCGGTGCTCGCGGCGGTCGGAATATAAAGCCTCGGGCTCGCGCAAAGACGCGAAGGCGCGAAGAACGGCTTTCAAATCAAAACGGTTTTGCTTTCTCTTCTTCTTGGCGCCTTTGCGTCTTTGCGCGAACCTCAAAAGCCTTTCAGTAAAGGCTGGCTTCGCCCTCGGGCCGATGCTTGAAGCGGCGATGAATCCAGAAGTACTGGGGCAAGGCGTCGCGAATACCGTCTTCGATCACCCGATTGATGGCGGTCGCGTCCGCCAGCTCATCGTCGCTCGGAAAGTCCTCGAGCGCGGGGCGGATCGTGACGATGTAGCGTCCGTTTTCGCGCGCGCAGAAAAACGGCACGACCGCGGCGCGACCCATCTGCGCCAGCCGCGCGGTGGCGGTGATCGTGGACGCCGGTATGCCGAAGAACGGCGCGAACACCGAGATGCGCCGATCCAGAGTCTGGTCCGGTGCGTACCAGATCGACTGGCCGCGGCGCAGCGCCTTGACCAGGGTGCGTAGCTCGTCGCGCGGCAAGGCCGGCAGGCCGGAACGCTGTTCGCGCCAGCGATGCATGTAGAAGTCCAGCACCGCGTTGTTGTACGGACGATACATGGCATGAAACGGCACGCCGGCGAGGCACAGGTAGCGCGCCGCGATTTCCAGTGTGGTGAAGTGCCCGGTGAGCAGCAGCACCCCCTGACCGCGGGCCTGTGCCGCGCGTAGATGTTCGATGCCTCGCACCTCGCCGCGCGGCGCCAGCCGCCGGTCGGACACCCACCAGGCCATGCAGGCTTCGAAGCCGCCGGCGCCGATCGCGGCGAAGTGTTCGTCGCAGAGTTGTTCGATCTCTTCGGCCGAGCGTGTCGGGAAACACAGCCGCAGATTGGTGCGGACGATGTGGCGCCGTGACTTCATCACCCGGCCCAGGCTGCGGCCGATGAAGCCGCCCAGCGCCAACTGCCAGTCGATCGGCAGCAGGCTCAGTCCACGCGCCGCGCCCAGTCCGAGCCAGGTCGGCCAGAAGCGCGGGTGCAGCAGCGCGAGCTTGAAGTCGGGTCTGAACACCCCTCAGACGCCGTAGTAGTCGCGATACCACGCCACGAAACGTGGAATGCCCTCGTCGATCGAAGTCTTGGGAACGAAACCGATGTCGCGTCGCAGATCGTCGATGTCGGCATAGGTCTGGCGCACGTCGCCGGGCTGCATCGGCAGCAGTGTCATGTTGGCGCTGCAGCCGGTGGCGCGCTCGATCACGGCAATGAAATCCATCAGCGCTTCGGGACGGTGGTTGCCGATGTTGTAGAGCCGGTAGGGCGCACGGCTGGAGCCGGCGTCCGGGGCGGCCGGATTCCAGGCGTCGTTCGCGTGTGCGATGCGTTCCATGATGCCGCGCATGCCGTCGACGATGTCGTCGATATAGGTGAAGTCGCGGCGCATGTCGCCGTGGTTGTAGACCTCGATCGGCTGTCCTTCGAGCACCGCCTTGGTGAACTTGAAGTAGGCCATGTCCGGCCGGCCCCAAGGGCCGTACACCGTGAAGAAGCGCAGACCGGTGGTGGGGATGCCATAAAGATGCGCATAGGTATGCGCCATCAGCTCGTTGGACTTCTTGGTGGCCGCGTACAGCGAGATCGGATGGTCCACGTTGTCGTTCACCGAGAACGGCAGACGTTCATTGGCGCCATAGACGGAGGATGAAGACGCGTAGACCAGATGCTGCACTTGTTGCGCGCGGCAGCCTTCGAGGATGTGCAGGAAACCGTTGAGATTGCTCTGCACATAGGCGTGGGGATTGCTGATCGAATAGCGCACGCCGGCCTGCGCCGCCAGATGGACGACGATGCTGAAACGGCTGGCCGCGAACAGGGCTTCCATCGCCTCGCGATCGGCGAGGTCCACGGTGTGGAACGCAAAGCCGGGACTACCGGCTAGCTGGGCCAGCCGCGCGTGTTTCAGCGCCGGATCGTAGTAGCCATTGAAGTTGTCGATGCCGACGACGCCGTAGCCGTCCGCCAGCAGCGAGCGGCAGTAGTGATAGCCGATGAATCCGGCGGCGCCGGTGACCAGGATTTTGCCGTCGCGCATAGGGGAGGATCGCGGTGGTGACGTTCACGGGCGCGTAGTTTATCGCTGCTTGCACCAGCGCCGTGCGGCCGCCATGCTGCGCCGCGATGCGCCTCCTGTATACCGTGCTGCTGTATCTGTTGACGCCGCTGGCCTTGCTGCGCCTGGCCGTGCGTGGACTGCGGCTGCGCGACTACTGGTGGCGTTGGGGCGAGCGCTTCGGTCTGGTGGTGCCGGCCGCCGAGCCTACGGAAGTCTGGGTGCATGCCGTGTCCGTGGGTGAGTCGCTGGCGGCGATGCCGATGATTCGCGAACTGGTGGATCAGTACGGACCGGGCCGTGTCTGGGTCACGACCACCACGCCCACCGGTAGCGCGCGCGTGCGCGAATCCCTGGGCGACGCGGTGCGGCACAGCTACTTTCCCTACGATCTGCCGGGCTCGGTGCGGCGCGCCATGCGGCGGATCGCACCACGTCGCATCGTGATCATGGAAACCGAGCTGTGGCCCAACCTGTTCCGTGCGGCGCGAAACCGCGACGTACCCTTGCTGGTGGCGAACGCGCGCCTGTCACCGCGATCGTTTCGTGGCTACTCGCGCGTGCGCGGCTTTGCCGCCGAGACGCTGCAGAACTGCGCCCTGATCGCCGCGCAGTCCGAACATGATGCGATGCGCTTCAAGAGCCTGGGGGCACCGCGTGTGGAGGTCATGGGCAACATCAAGTTCGACCTCACGATTCCGGCCGACCAAGTCGAAGCCGGTGCCGAACTGCGCGAGCGCTTCGGCGCGGCACGGCCGGTCTGGATCGCCGCGAGCACGCACGAGGGCGAGGAAGTGGCTGCGCTCGACGCGCATCGCGAACTGCGCAAGCACTTCCCCGATGCCGTGCTGATTCTGGTGCCGCGGCACCCGCAACGATTCGATACGGTGTGGGGCCTGATCGACCGTTCGCGTCTGCGTGGCGCGCGCCGGCAGTGGAACAATGCCGATGCGGACACCGAGGTTCTGCTCGGCGACAGCATGGGCGAAATGTTCACCTATCTCGCGGCCAGCGATGTCGTCTTCGTCGGCGGCAGCTTCGCCGCCATCGGCGGCCACAACATTCTCGAACCGGCCGCGATCGGCAAGCCCGTGCTGTTCGGGCCGCAGATGCACAACTTCCTGCCGTCGCGGGAGCTGTTGCTGTCGCTCGGTGCTGCCGTAGAAGTGCCGTACGCGGCCAAGCTCGGCCCCGAACTGATCGGACTGTTCGGTGACGCCGAGCGTCGGCATCGCATGGGTGCCGACGGGCGCGCCGCCATTGCCGCCAACCGTGGCGCGCTGCGTCGTTTGATCGGACTGCTCGACGGTTTGTAGCCGCTCAGCAAGAGGCGTTTCGCTTGGTGGCGTTTCGGTCTGCGCACCGTCAGATGATGCGCAGGACTCAGTCCAGATCGTCCACGTTCGGACCGTCCGGTTGCTCGTCGTCTTCCGGATCGCCGGTTTCCGCCACATTCCCGGCTTTCGGCTTGGCGGGTATGCCGGAGTCCGGTTTTGGTACGGTCTTGAGATCGGCCGGCAGATTCCACTCCTCCGGCGCAAAGCCCGCACCACGCATCGCGCGAACCAGAGTTTCGAGCGGCTTGCGACTGCCCCGCGTTGAAACCAGCGAACCGGATCGTGCGATCACGGTGTCGAGTTTTTCCAGCACCAGGGCCCGGTCGCGTATCGGTGATCCGGTGCTGTTGCGGCGTTGCGCCCATTTCTGCGCGAATGTGAACTCTGCCGTCGGCACGATCAGCGCGCCCTCGCCCGGCATCACCAGCTGCACCAGCTCACCGTAACGGCTGACTTGCAGCCGCGTCAGTGCGGATTCGAACATCTTGAGGTCGGGCATGGGCGGTTCGGCTCGTCGCAGCGGAGGGCGATTCGACCTCCTTCGGATCAGCGGCGTTCACCTTGCCACAGGCCGTAGCAGGCCGTTTTCAGCTGGGGTCAACGAAGCTGTATCACCCGTGATTCCGGCGCCTGAGTTATGCTTCGCGCCCGCCGTGGAATCGCATTCACGGTAGCCGATATGGCGACGCCGGATGGTGCCGCTACAATAGATCCCGATGCGCCTGTAGCTCAGCTGGATAGAGTACTGCCCTCCGAAGGCAGGGGTCGCAGGTTCGAATCCTGCCAGGCGCGCCAAATCAATAACGTAGCGAACACGGATGCCTGATCGGATTTGTCCCGGTCGGGCGCTTTGCATTTAGCGCGTTCCAGTTATGTGTCGAGTAATGAGCGCTTCCCTCAAAGTGTCCCAAGGCCCGAATTTGGGTCCATAGACAGACTTTGGAAAAAATTGAGACGACCCGCCCCCCATTTTCTGGGCCAGCAGTCGGTAGAAAATTCGATCTCCTACTGCCCCTGAGAATTCGCTTGGGCCCCGTGTTCACGGGCGAGTTCCGCAGGTGTCTTCCACGCAGTTGCAGAATGGGGATGTTCCTCGTTATAGAAGCGCCGCCACTCGTCAATCTTGCACCTGGCATCGTCCAGTGACAAGAACCAATGCTCATTCAGGCACTCCTATCGGAACCGTCCATTGAAGCTTTCGACCAGTGCGTTGTCCGTCGGTGTGCCGCGGCGGGAGAAATCGAGTTCGACGCCGATTTCATGAGCCCATCGGTCCATGACCTTCCCCTCAAACTCGCTTCCATTGTCGACCTTGATCGCGGTGGGCATGCCGCGCTCAGCAGCCAGCCGTGTCATAGCCCCCGGCACGTGTTCACCGCGTAAGGACGGGGCCACGACGTTACCCAGGCACTCGTGTGTGAAGTGATCGACGATGGTCAGCGCCCGGAACCGTCGTCCATCAAACAGCGCGTCGCTGACGAAATCCATGCCCCACAGATCGTTCACTGCAAAGGCTTCCTTCCTTGGCTGCCGACGGCGGCCGCTGCGACTGCGGCGAGGCCGGCAATGCCGCAATGAGAGTCCTTCGGCCTTGTAGAGTCGATGGACGCGCTTGTGATTGTCGCGCCAGCCCTCACGGCGAAGCACCACGAATACTCGCTCGCAGCCGTAGTGAATACGGCTCGATGCAATCTCGCGCCTTCGGTACGTAGGTTAGCGAAGACCGAGAGATCGACATGATCTTGCTGGCGCGTCGCTCGCTGACGCCAAAGCGGTCCTGTAGCTGGCTTACCAAAGCCGCTGCTGAGTAGCCCTTAAAGCATCTTTTGCGACCACCTCCTGCAGCATCGCTTTGTCCAAGCTCAGGTCGGCCACCAGCTGTTTCAACTTAGGGTTCTCTTCTTCGAGCTGGCGCAGCCGCTTCAGCTCCGATGGCCCTAGGCCGCCGCACTTCTTCTTCCAGTTGTAGAAGGTGGCTTCAGAACCCCCATCTCGTCGAACCCTCTACTTACAAGCGGACCAGTTTTCAGGGGGTGGGTCAGTTATGTGCCGGATCAATAGCCATCTAATATAATGTCCTGCTTGCAGGCGCGGCAGCTTGCCTTCGGGTGCGCCGGGTGCTAAAGCGCTGCCCGCCGAGTTTGTGAAAATTGATTCGCCGAACCTTCAATTGAATCGGCTTGTGCACTTAACGGACATTGGTTGGGATGGATCAAACTAAAAGACCGCAACAGGGCGTCAACGCTGTCGAAATCGGTATTCGCATCGCATCGACCTTGGCCCATGCCGGGACCAGCCTGCCGCTCGGGGAGCTTGCGCAACTCTCCGGGCTGCCGCCCAGCAAAGCCCATCGCTATCTCGTCAGTCTGTGTCGCAGCGGTTTGATCGAGCAGGATCCCCAATCTGGACGTTACGATCTCGGACACGAGGCGGTACTTCTTGGCTTGGAGGCGCAGAGCCGCCTAGACGAATTCAAGCGGCTCGATGATACCTTGCGTGATTTGTTCGAAAGCTGCCATCAACCACTGGCGGTGATGACCTGGGGAGGGAAGGGGCCGGTGATCGTGCGCCGGCTGGAGCCCGTGCAGCCGATCATCGTTTCCGCCCGAATTGGGGCGACTTTGTCGGTCGTAGGGCCTGCGTCCGGAACGCTGTTCGCTGCATTCCTGCCGAACGAGACCGTGGGCCCGATCATCAATGACGAGTACAGCGCGAAGAACAAGCCGCCGATTCCTCGTCGTGATTTCATGAAACTGGTTGAGTTGGCGCGTCGGCACCGCCTGACAAGTACGACCGGCGGCTATATCCGTGGTTTTGATGCGCTCGCCGCCCCGGTGTTCAATTCGCTAGGAGAGATCAGCATGACGATCTCGATGCTTGCGCCTACGGGCACCGCTGATTTTGACTTCGACGGTGAGCTGGCGCATATGCTGCGTGAGGCGTCCGACGGACTTTCGCGCCGCCTGGGTTTTCGCGAGCGACCGGGAGCCTTGAGGACGCGGTAGGAGTCTTGGCGAAGCTGCAGCCGCGCGCGTTTGTGTCGCCGAATACGCTGGCTACGCGGGGAACGTCGCTCTCGGTGCGCCCATGCTCGCTCGAAAATCGATGGGCTGTTTGCCATCGATATCCCTGATACCGTAGCGCCGCCCCAGTTCCGCTCCGATCAGCGCTTGGCCTGACAGCGTGGCGAGTTCCGGATCACGGTAAAGCGCGTCGATCACCAGCCCGGTGAATTCCGGATGTTCCCATTGCGGTAGCATCACGCGCAAGTCTTCGGGAATGTGCTCGGACGGTAGAGATTTGACGAAATCGGTCAAGATGAAGCCCGGCCAGATCGATACGGCGGAAACGCCGTGCGGCGCGAGATCCACCGCCATGTCGGCCATCATTTTGTCGGTTCCGGACTTGGCGGCGCCGTAGGCCGCGCCGTAGAAGTAGGACACGGCGCCGTAGAACGAAATGCTGGCGATTAGGCCGCGCCGGGCCGCCACCATGAGCGGCGCTGCATAGTAAGAGGCGACGTAGTTGGAGCGCAGGCCGATGTCGATCATGTCGACCAGTTCGAGCGGTTTCTCCCAGAACGCTCCGGGCGCTACCAGCGTCTCCTGATGCACTGCCGCGGCATTGTTGACGAGGATGTCGAGCGTTCCGGCTTCACGACCCACCCGCTCGAACAGCGATTTCACCTGTGCGTCGTCGCCATGATCGCAGGTGGCGGCAATGCCCTTGCCGCCACCTGCGCTGATCTCGTCCACCACCTCCTCGAGCGCTGCAGTCGTGCGCGCCGTGACGTAGACCGTTGCGCCCAGGGAACCGAACGCGCGTGCGATGCCGCGGCCAAGTCCACGGCTGGCACCGGTGACGACAACCACAGTGTCTTTGGAGGCCATGATCGGTCCGTTCGGGAAGTCGTCAGCGATTGAGAATGTCTTCGTAACGGCCGGCTGAGGCAGAGCCGCCGGCCACGGGCATGAACTGTTGTTTCCCCCAGCGCGAGTCGTAGGGCGCGTTTGCCGCCGCGACGAATTTGTGGAACAGCTCGCGAATCTGCTCGAGACCCTCTGCATAAGCCACATGCGGAAGACCGTCCCAGACCCCGTCTTCGGTGAACATCTGTGCGATGGCGTTCGGATCGGTATGCGTCGGTCCCTCCCAGCCGCCATCGTTGATGTTCACGTAGCGCGCCTTGAGCTTGATGACCGCTTCGCGGTCCTCCAACGCTTGTACACGCTGTTCCAGGTTTTTCGTGATTTTCTCCATTGTTTGTTCCTCTCGCGAGCGCAGGCTGCCGGCGAGGTTCATTTGCCCAGAATCAGCTGGCCAGCGCGCAAGCCGGTTGCCATCGCGATGGCGTTGGTGTTGCCGGTGACCAAGCTAGGCAGCACGGAGATATCCGCAACGCGCAGTCCCTGTATGCCGCGCACGCGGAGCTGCGTATCGACCACCGATGCTTCATCGGTCCCAAGCCGGCAGGTTCCGACTGCGTGATAGCCGCTTTCGCCCAGCTTGCGAAACGCCTGCAGGATTTCGTCGTCGGTCTGGTACTGCGGGCCGGGCTCAGCTTCCAGGGCACCGAGCGCCTGCAGCGGGGTTTGCGAGAAGATGCGGCGCACGGTGCGGACCATTGCGACTGAATTGCGACGATCGTCTTCGTGGCCTAGATAGTTGACGGAAATCTGCGGTGCGGCAGCGGGATCGAGGCTGTTCAGGCTGATCGAGCCGCGGCTCTTGGGGCGCATGAGGTAGGTGCAGCAACTGAGCCCCCCGTAGTTGTCGACCTGCACGGTGCCGTCGGCGCCGCGCGTGACCGATGCCGGTGTGATGCCAAGCTGGCAGTCCGGCTGATCGAGGCCGGGGTTCGACTTGATGAAGGCGCCGGCCTCGAAGGCTGCGGACGCTAATGGCCCGGAACGGTTCAGCAGGTAGCGAAGCACGGTGGGGACGAGGCCGAGGCCGCGGAGTTTTGCGTTATCACTGCCGCTGTTGACCATGAACTTGAACATCAGCACGCGGTGTTCGCTAAGATTGGCGCCTACCCCGGGCCGGTCGGCTTTGACCTCGATACCGAGCGCCGTGAGAGCGGCTGCGGAGCCGATGCCGGACAGCATCAACAATTGCGGAGAGTGGATGGTGCCGGCGCTGAGGATAATTTCCTTGCGGGCGGTGATGCGGCGCATTTCGCTGCCGCACTGGATCTCCACCTCCGTGGCACGACCGTTTTCGATCACGATGCGGCGGACCGGGCTGTCGCTCAGCACGCGCAGATTCGCGCGCGATTTCGCCGGCCGCAGAAACGCCACGGCGGCACTCTGCCGGCGGCCATCGGAAATAGTGCGCGGCTGATAACCCGCAGTCTCTCCGCCTTCGGCATTGAGATCTTTGACGCGCCGCGCACCGCATTGCTGAGCGGCCTCGATGAAGGCTTCGCTCGCTGCGCCGCCACCGCGATGCAGGGATACTTTCAGCGGTCCGCCCACACCTCTCTTATCGCTGGCCCCCAGTTCATGGTCTTCCATCGCCTTGAAGGTGGGCCCCAGTTCGGCCCAACTCCAGCCCGGCACGTTCCAGTTTTCGTAGTCGACCGGTTGGCCGCGGACATAGACCATGCCGTTGACTGAACTGGAGCCGCCCAGCACCCGGCCGCGCTGCCAGGTTTCGGATTCGCGACCCCAGTGCCCGGGGTCGGCCGACATGACCCAGAGGTCGCGAGTGCCCGACAGGATCTTGCCGAAGCCGCGTGGCATATGGATCAGCGGGTTGCGATCCTCGGCACCGGCTTCGATCAGCAGCACCGAATTCTGCGGATTCTCCGACAGGCGATTGGCCAATGCGCAGCCCGCCGACCCGGCGCCGACAATGATGTAGTCATGCTCCTCCACGATTCTCGTTCCTTTGCAGCTTCGTTGTTCGCCTGCTTACGGTAGCGGCAATGTCCCAGAGTCGGGCTGGAGAGCGTCGGTTCACATTATTCAGAATACGTTTTGATATGCACATTTGAACTTGGCTGGATGCTTCGCCTTCATACGGGCAATACTAACCGTCGGAGAAGCCGAATTGCATTTTATGAAGAGTAAAGCGATTGTGGGGCGGGGCTGGGGCCGTAATCTCTATTCTGGAATGGGTTATGAAAAATCCAGTATTCAGTATCCAGAATCGATTCGTGCAGCGGCTCGATATCGGTTGTGCCTCTGAATGTCAAAGTTGAAATAAGAGCTAGGAGCGCCAGCACAGATCGCGGCTATATAGATGAGAGAGAAATGATGTCAGCACTAATCGCGGCGTTGGTGGTGATTGCACTTCTAACTGCTCGGCGTTGTTGCGGCAGCGGCCGATGCCCAGCAGGAAGCTGATTCAGAATCCGGATCGGACGCTGGTTGAGCAACCGGTTCCACCAAGCGGGCTGGCGGCAATGGGTTCGTGGAAGAAATCGTTGTCACGGCCCAGAAGCGCGCGGAACAGGCGCAGGACCGCCCGGCCTCGGTAGCTGAAAATCGACTGGAGACATGATATGACGATATCGCTTTCCGAACATTCGTTTCGAGCGTCGCGACGGCGCTCTGCAAGTAAGTTTGCATAGCAACGGTGGCGCCCTGAAGTGGGGCGCTACCGCAGGCTCTATCCATGCGCAGTTGCCGGAGGCGCTGTATCGCATCGGACGCGACCCCGACAACAAGGTGGTGATCCTGACCGGCACCGGCGACGCGTTCTGCCAGGAATTCGATTTCAGCCAGATCAAGATGCCGACGCCGGAGTTCATGAGCGAGGACCTGTATCCGATCTTTCGCGAAGGGCGCGACATCCTCGTCAATCTGCTCGAAATCGAAGCGCCCGTCATCGGCGCGGTGAACGGCCCGGCTTGGATTCATGCCGAACTGCTCGTGCTGTCGGACGTGGTGCTGGCCAATGAGCGAGCGTCGTTCGCGGATAAGGCGCATTTCATCAACGGCGTGGTGCCGGGCGATGGTGTCAACGTGGTATGGCCGGCTTTGTTGGGCCCGAACCGCGGCCGGCATTTCTTGCTCAGCGGCGCGGAGATTTCCGCAACCAAAGCCCTGGAGCTTGGCTTTGTTGCGGAAGTGCTGCCGACGGACAGGCTGCTGCCGAGAGCCTGGGAAATGGCGCTCGACTTCGCGAGCAAGCCGCGACGTACCTTGCAGATGACGCGCACCTGTTTCACGCAGCCGTGGCGCAAGCGCATGCACGACGAACTCGGCTACGGGTTGATGCTCGAAATGGGGGCGGTTGAGTTCGTCACTTCGCCGCCCGCTACAGGCAGATAAGTCTGCCATTGAACGTAAAAGGATCCTCTCCGATTCAAGTTACTCAGAAGTGGAGGTTACGGTTGCTGGTGACATAGGGAATCGGGCCGGCGACAGGTCGCCAAGGCCGAAATGCGGTCGGTGATGGTTGTAGTGGTGGCGCTAGTTTTCGGTCATGCCGCCTAACTTCGCGAAGGCCTATGAAAGCTAGTGGTCGGGCCCGCCGGTTCTGAGCGATCAGCGGAAGCCTTCTCTGAAGGCATTCTGCGTCGGTTTTCCGACTGGATGTGGACGAGGTCGGCACCGATGCGCTTGGCCCACTGCCGAGGCAGTCGGCGGATCAACGCAGGCCTGTTGTCCCGGCGAATGCGCCTCGGTGCGCGCACCGTTCGACCAGTTGTCGAGTGCCTTGATCACGCGCAGCGACTCGTGATTGAAATCATCAATGACATTGAACGTACGGAAGCGTCGCCCAGGTCAGAGGCTGTCGGCCATGAATTCCTCTGGCCACGGGTGATTCGGCGTCGCTGGTAATACGATCGGCTCGCGCGTAGCAGGTTGAGTCTGAGTTGGCAGTCGGCGCGTCTTGTCCGCGCCCGCCCTTCGTTGCGAAACGTAGCGCGCGCCATCAGCGGCGGAAATCGGCAGCAGCGTCTGATGCGTTTCGCGGCCAACGGTGCATACACAAAAAAGCGTCCTGGGAGCGTCCTGGGTCGGAGCGCGTTGATTTATTCCATAATTCATTCCAATATACAGAATAGTTATTCAAAATTCTTCGGCGGCGTGACAACGATCGGCTTCGCCCGCTTCGACGGAACCCCCTGACGATGCAACGGAGGCTTGAAAACATGGGCTACAACGCACGTTCCCGCGTAGGGAATGAGAAATTTAAGCTCGGCGACGCCGTTCTATCACCGGATCCCGAAGTGCTCGCCACTGGCTTGGTGCCGGCGACGAACTACACCTCGAGCGCTCGCTATGAATTCGAGATCGAGAACGTATTTCAAAAATCCTGGTTGTGTATCGGGCGCGAAGTGCAGGCATCGGCTGTCGGCGACTACTTTGTTTTTGATGCCCCCTTTGCCAAAACGTCTATCATCGTGGTCCGCGATCGCGATGAAACGCTGCACGCCTTTCACAATACCTGCATGCATCGTGGCATGAAGCTGCTGTGGGATGACAAGGGGCACGCCGGGAATCTTCGCTGCCCATATCACGCTTGGACCTATGCCACCGATGGCCGCCTGATAGGCGTACCGGAACGAGCTTGCTTCCCGCAGCTGGACATGGCCACCAATGGGCTGAGAGAGATCGCTTTGGCAAGCTGGGAAGGCTTTGTCTTCATCAATCTCGATCCCGACTGCAAGCAAAGCCTAGACGAATACCTTGGCGAGTTTGGCACGAGACTTAACGGTATGTCGTTGGGTTCCTATAGTCACTGCGTCCGCCTCTCCTATGAAGTGGAGAGCAATTGGAAAGCGGGGTTCGATTCGCAGTGCGAGGGTTATCACGTACCAACACTGCACAAGAACACGGTTCGAGAATTTCTGTCTTCCAAAGACAACCCATACGTGCGCTACGACTGGGTGGAATTCGCTGGCCCGCATCGGAGCGGAGCGGTACCGGGCAACGCCGAATGGCGCCCCTCGGTGAACAAGCCAGTGCAGTCTTTTGCCATGGCCCAAACCGCACAGATGACGGCACTCGAAGATTCTGGCGTCAAGCAGGACGATGTGGGTGGCTTGGCGCAACACCCGGGGCTGAACCTCAACCAAGATCCGCTGTGGACCAATGAGCATTTCGGCATTTTCCCGAATCTCATTTTCCACCCCACCAGCAGTGGCTGGTTCACTGCCCAGTTCTGGCCGCTGGGGCCCGGGCGCCATCTCTGGGAATCGCGGTACTACTTCATGCCCCCCAAATCTTTGCGGGAGGAGTTCGGCATCGCTCAGGTGACAGCCTTCACGCGCGACGTCTTGATGGAGGATTTCATCGCTGTCGAACGACAACAGAAATCTTTGGAATCAGGCGCCCTTACGCATCTGCGATTCAGTGACCAAGAAATGATGCCACGCCATCAGGCCGCCGTCCTGGCCGCGATCGAGAAGCAGATTTTGGGTCTTGCACCAGCTTCTGCTACTGAGGCCTGATCGCCATGTCCACCAACCCAAAACTGCCTGAGGCCTTCGCAAGCCTAGAGCCCTTTGCCGCCAGCTGGTGTGATCTCCAGACCATGTCTCAGCGCTACGTCCAACGGCAAAAAACGCCGCTGCCGGAACTTCGTCGCTTCTGGGAGGCTATGGCACCTCAGCTTGAAGCCGTGTTCCAGCATCTGGATCGGTTTCCGAAGGACCAACTGCCAGAGCCCGAGGCGCGTCTGTTCCGCATGAGTCTCGGCCTCGTCGAGGCTTCGCAGGCTGTCGAGCTTCTCGGCAGTGCGCGAATGGTCGGAGCACCGTTCCCACATCTGGTCGATGAGACTACCGTCGACCTGCCTACCAGTCGCTGAGCCAGTTGTGAGCTAGCCGGGTCGATGCACGTCTGTCACGAGTCAAAGCGGAGAACAACACCGTGAAGCGCTATAAATTTGTTGCCTTCAGCCAAGCCGTTCAGGGGATGGAAGCAGAGTACCTAGCCTGGATCGACCACCATGTTACGGACGTTCTTAAGACGCCTGACTATCGGTCGGCGCAGCGGTTCCGCGCCATCGGGCCCACACAGGGAAACCTCCCCGCCAACCTCGTGATTTACGAGATCGAAACCAACGACATAGACGCGACGCTGGCCTTGCTGAACTCACGCGGGCGTAGCGGTAACTTGAGTTTCAGCAGTTCGCTTGACGCTGCGGGTCTGGTATTCGGCGTCTTCGATGAGCAGACGGCGCCGATGTTGTCACCGGATGCAGCAACACGTATCGGCAAGGCGGCGACATGAGCGCGATGTCAGTGGAAGCCGAAGCTGGCGGCCGCAGCGCCATCCGCGATCTCAAAGCACGCTATTGCGTACTTTTTGACAATCGGCGATTCGCTGAGTGGGCTGAACTTTTCACTGGCGACGCGGTAATCGACATGCGCGACGACATGCTTGAAGGAGGCCTGCTGCAAGGAGGTGGCCCCATTTTCGCCGCCAGAATTCCAGAGCTCCTCGGCACGCCACGCACATTTCACCGAGTACACGAACCCGTTATCAGCTTCGAGTCGTCAACGTCTGCCAAGGGCATCTGGCCGATGGAAGATCTGGTTATCTGGCCTTCGGATCATGGCGACGATAGAAGCGGCAAGCAACTGCATGGCTACGGCTGGTATTACGAAGACTATGTTCAGCTGGACGGGCATTGGCGCATCCGGAGCCTCAAGCTGGTCCGCCAGCATCTTGACTTGACGCCGGCCTAGTCGTGGCGGGGGCGTCTATGCTACGCGGCGCTATTCGGCCGAAGCGGAGAAGCTAGCCGGCAAGTTGTGCTGATAGCAGCGCTCTTCATAGCGCTCCTGTATGCGCCACCCTTCGGCGGTTCGCACGAAGACATCGCGGTACCACAGCCCCATGAACATCACATGCTCTTTGCCGTCGATGCGTAGCACCATCGGATTTTGGCACAGTGTACGGCCATGCGCATGGTCGCCTTCGATGCTGATCTGGCTGGTCGAGATCGCATGTTGGCAGGCGCTAAACTGCTTGAGGCCCTGCGAAAGGAACGCCTTGGTCTGCGCAAGATTGCCACGAAAGCCGACGAATTCGCTGTAGTCGATAGTCGCGTCGGCGGTGAACACTTGGTCTAGCGCCGACCACTCGCCGCGATCCACGGCATAGCAGTAGTTGACCAGCAGGTCCTGTATCTCCTGGCGATCCGACAGTTGCTGCAGGCTCATTGGCATCGTTGCTCTCCAATTCTGGAACAGGACCCCATTAAATAATTCGTAATTAATTCATTATAATAGAATACGCGTGAACGGTGATCAATAGCCCGATCACGTTGTCGAAACGCTAAGCAGTATCGGGACCTGGTGACGCGCCGGCCGTGGTCCGTATCCGTATCGCGAGCTGGGCCTTGATGGCCTCTCGGACTCAGGATGATTGACTGCTGCTTCGGTCCTGCGATTGAGAATTCCGTCGTCGCTGGACGATGCCCGTCCGCTTCGTCGAGTGGACTGCCTTCGGTGCGCCGGAGAATGTCGTCTCACGCCAAACCGTCGCTGCGATTCTCTAAATTGGACAGGCTGCCGGCGAAGGTGGTGCCCCGCCGGTTCAACGCGATGTGCGGGCACGAGCGGCAAGAAGAAAATGCGCGGCGCTCCAGAATCCGCCGAGACCCGCGATGGCAAGGGCGGGGCGCAGCGAAGCCGGTCCAGCGAAGGCATCACTGAGCAGGCCGACGATGAATGAACCTACGCCCACGCCAACGAAGTTGGCCAGTAGTTGGATGCCGGCGATGGCCATACCGCGTACTTCCGAGGGTGTGGCTTCTAGGAAGCCGCTGTTGGCCGGAGCGATGAACGCTGGGGCGACGAAAGCCCAGAGCAGGAAGCAGGCCGAAGCAACTCCCGTACTGGAGGCCAGCGCCATGCCCAGAATGGGTGGCACCGACAGCACCGCCACCAGTGCACACCACCGGGCCGAACGATGGAAGTGGCCGCGACTGTAGAGGCCGCCCAAGGCGCCGCCGGAAAGCGCTCCCAAGGCCACCAGCAGGCCCGCACCGAGACCGGTCAGAGGTGCCGCCTGGGTCAGGCTCATGCCGTGTACCCGGATGAAGAATGAAGCGGCCCACTGCACGACACCACTAACGACCATCGAGCTCACCACGAAGCCGGCGACCATATGGAAGAATGCGGGCTTCCTGACCACGAAGCCCAGCGCCCGGATCGATGACAGCGCTGAAGCCGATGCGGCTTCCCGGTGACTGCATGGATCGCGCAGCTGCAGCATCAACAAAGGGACCAGCACGAAGCCCAGCGCGCTGGCAGCGAAGAAGGTGGTACGCCAACCGTAGACTGTGGTGACCCATCCGCCGACAAAAAATATGAAGGCAACCCCGAGCCCGCTGCCGAGTTGCAGCGCACCGAGTGCCATGGCGCGGCGTTGGGGCGGAAACAGGTCGGCAATCAGCGAGAGTGCTGTTGGCGAGGCGCCGGATTCGGCGGCGCCCATGCCGGCCCGTGCAACCAGCAACAGGGGAAAGCTTAAAGCCAGGCCGCACAGCGCGGTGAACGCACTCCAGGTTGCCAATAGCGAAGCTAGCAGGTTGCGGCGGTTCAAGCGGTCCACCAGAAGACCGAGCGGCAATCCCGCGATGGCAAAGCTCAGACCCCAAGCGAGGCCGGACACCATGCCCAGTTGCTGGTCACTGAGCCCGAATTCAGCGCGCAGCGGCTCCTGGATGATTGCGATGATGCCGCGATCCACCGTGTGGCTGGCATAGACCAGCGTCAGCAGCAGCAAGGATACCCAGGCTGTGGATTCTGTAGGCGGCGCAGCGGAGGCTGGCGCGACCGCATCATCAGGCGCCATTGCGGTGCTCCAGAGGTTCCAGGCCGAGCACCGCGCGTGCGTTGCGTCGCGTCAATTGAGTGATCTGCAGCGAAACATCAACGCGGTCGGCTAGGGCGAGCGCGGCATCAAGATCCTTGTTCAGCAGAGCGGCGACGGTTTCGCGCGCTGTCACTTCGGCGTCGGTTGCCGGGCCGTTCGCCATCCACACTAGTGGACTGCCGAGCGACGCCTGGCTCGCCTCGATCGCCGCGTCTAGCATCGCCAAGTCCACGCCGGCGGCTCGGCCGAGCGCTGCAGCCTCGCAGCTGGCGCACCAGGTGGTGTAGACGATGACGTTGCGGACGATCTTGGCGGCCATTCCTGTACCGGCGCCCCCCATATGCAGCACCGTGTCGGAAAAACTCCGCAGTACGGGCAGGACAGCGGTAAAGCTGGAGTCGTTGGCGCCTACCAGGCAGGCCAAGCCTTTACTAGCAACGGCGGAGCCACCGGTGACACCGCAATCCACGAGGTCGACTCCAGCTGCCGCCACTAGGCCTCGCAGCTGTTCGAGATCATCGAGCGACACCGTGGACAGCAGTACCACCGTGAGCTCGGCATGCGCTTGCGACAGCAGCCCTTGCTCTCCCAATAGCACCTCGCGTGCCTGCGCGGAATTCACCACTGCGACGAGCACAACGTTGCAGCGTCGAGCCAGCTCTGCTGGCGAGGTGACGCTGAACGCCGCAACGCCCGCTTGTGCGGCCGCCTCGCTGCGCAGGTCGTAGACCGCAGCTAAGCGGCCTTCCCGCTGCAGGCATTGGGCGACCCTGCTGCCGATCACGCCCAAACCGATTACTCCAGCCGTCTGCATCTCAAGCTCCTTGTCGTCTATGTGATGCATCGATCAATGCCACTCCAGCGGGAGCCGCTTGACGTGGACGATGCTGCCGACGAAGAACGGCACCTCGGCACCGGACGCCACTCGAAACGACGGAATCTGTGAAAGAAACTCTTGGAAGGCGATCTGCAATTCGCGCCGCGCAAGGTGCTGTCCTAGGCAATGGTGGCGGCCGCGCCCAAAGCTGAGATGCCGCGGCTGCCGGTTGAAATCGACTGACTGCGGATGGTCGTACTCCTCCGGGTCGCGGCCAGCCAGCGGCGTCGACATGGCGATGAAGTCGCCTGGCATGAAGCGCACGCCGCCGAAATCGATCGGCCGGGAGACGATGCGCTGCGTCGTCACTGCGGCGTAGGCGCGCAACAGCTCTTCGATGGCCGGGCTCTGCAGCGACGTGTGCTCACGCAGCGAAGCCTGCTGCTCTGGTGATTCGGCGAGATGGCGGAAGTGCAGCCCCATGTTGGTGGTGACCGTGTCCAGTCCTCCGATGTAGAGGTTGAAGCAGTAGCCCAGCACCTCGTCGTCAGTCCACTTGCGGCCATCCACCTCCAGGCCCAAGGCCTGGCTGATGAGATCGTCCCCGGGATCGGTGCGCCGTTGTTCGATCGCATCCATCAGAAGGTTCTTGACCACGCGCACGCCGGATATGCGCTGCTGTTCGTCACTGCCGTGCAGGAGCACCTCCACCCACTTCAGATAGATCGGCATGTTTTCCTGTGGCAGGCCGAGCAGGTCGAGAAAGATGGAGATGGGGAACGGAACGGCAAACTCGCTGATGAAATCGCAGTGGCCGCGATGCCGAAAGCGACCAATGAGTTCGCGTGCGCGCTGACGCACTCGAGCGTCGAGTGTCGCCATGCGCGCCGCCGAGAAGATCGGGTTGAGTGCCGAGCGAAAAGCGGTGTGGCGTGGCGGATCGAGTTCGGTCGGAATCACGTCCCAGTGCTCGCCAAGCATCTTGGCGAAGCGGGTGTTGCCGTTCTTGTGGAAGTTGTCGGTATCCGAATACAGTGCCAGCAGATCTGACGCGCGCCGGACCACCCAACCGCCGCGACCACCCGGCAGACTACCGGGCGCATAGAAGATTGCGGGGCCGCGGTGTATCGCCGGGATCATCGTTTCGTAAGGATTCTCCACCACGACGCGCCGCGAGAACAGCGGGCACTCGTGCACCAGCGCAGAGGGAACATGGTCTGGAATCACCGCCATGTGAGCGAGTTCCTGTTGGTAAGTTTCGTTCATGATTAAGCAACCTCCGTTCGAATCGCCGACTGCGGCATGCAGTCGCCGTCAGTGCTGTACCAACTTCGGTGTGGCGCCGCCTGTATGCGGGCGGGCCACACCCGCTGCATCGACTGACGATCAGCCGCCAAAGCTGTAACGCAGCTGCGCAGCGACGATGCGCGGTTCGTTGTAGAAGCCGGCGTTCGCGCCGATCCCGACACTCACGTTGGCGCCGCCGACGATCGCATCCGTGTTCGTCACGTTGGTCACGAATATGGAGAAGTCGAAATTGGTCAGCAGCACGCCGAACCAGTCCGCCCGCAAGTCAATCTTGTCCCAGGCTGGCGACAGCACCGTGCCATACGAGATATCGCTGATCCTGAAGTAGCGCGCGTTCAGCGACACTTCGCCGATATCGCTGCTCAGTGGCAATGCGTACTTCACTGATGCGGTGTAGCTGTAGTCCGGCGATCCCAGGAAAGCGAAGCTCGATACGCCTTCCTTGGTGGCATTGCCGGGCGGTAACGTGTCAGGCAGGTCGACGGTGATCTTGTCCACTGTTTTGTCGATCCAAGCCGCACCCAAATTGAGCTGTAGACCGCGAGCCGGCAGCAGGGTGAAATCGACCTCGACGCCCTGCACCGTCGCATCGCCCGCGTTAACGTAAAACGTGGTGGGATTCGTCGAGATATCGCCGTCACCATCAGGATCGCCCGCACCGCTGGTGGCCAGATTCGCTTGAAGGCCCTTGTAGTTGCCCCGATAGGCCGCGAGATTGAACCGTCCGCTGACGTCGCCGACTACCCAGTCGCTTTTCAGACCAAGTTCGAAATCCTGAATCTCCTCAGGACCGTAGGACTGGAACGGCAGCAGGGTTCCGCCGAAGGCCGGATAGTTGAGCCCGCCTGCACGGTAGCCGGTGCGCGTAACGCCATACAGCAGCAACTTGTCGCTGGCCCTGTAGTTGAGGCCGAGGGTATAAGTCGTCTTCTTGGACTTCGAGCTCAGACTGCTGCTGCCCTCGGTCGATTCACAGTCTTCAGGCCCCACGGCCGGATCGCCAAGGAATTGGTTGGGCACAAAGCAGCCCTGAGATTCGTCCCGCGTGAGCCTTACGCCCAGATCGACCGTAAACGCAGCCAGACTTTCGGAGATGCCGGAAAGCTTGTACGACACTTGGCCGAACACCGCCTTGGACTTGTCGTAGAAATACGGCGAGCTGCCATAAGCACCCGCGAATGGCGCGGCGTCTGCGCTGCGTATGGGCGTTCCGGTGGCGCTGAACAACTGGCTCAGAAACGGCTGTGGCCCGGTGGGCTTACCCTCCAGGTAGAACAGACCAGCAATGTAGGTGAGCGAATCGTCGAGGGCCGAACCTGCGATCTGGAATTCATCCGTCGTCTGCTTGATATCAATGAAGAAATCCGAGTCGATCATCGCCAGCTCGGTGCCGTCGATGTCGTTGGTCAGATGCGCAAAGACCTTGCGGTAACCAAAGATATTCTTGAAGGTGACGGGGCCCAAATCGAAGCTGGTCGTGTTGCTCAGTGACAGCAGCCGCCCCTGCGTCTGCTTGTCTTCGAGACTAGTCCAGCCCTTGCGCGGGCCGGCCTGTTCCTGCCGGGCCGCGATGGCGTTGATGTCGCAGCGCGTATCGCCGTCGCAAGGCACCGCACTATTCGGGTCGCCGATCGTGGTAAAGCGGATCGAGCCGTTGTAGTAGGGGATGGAGTCGACAAGTCCGCCTGGCGTATGCCGGCCGAAGATGATGCCGGTTCCCACCTCGTCGATCTTGTTGGCTTCGTAGATCGTCAGGTTGCTCAATCCTTCTACCGGTTCGAACAACAGCGAGACGCGTATGTTGTCGCGATGGATGTCGTCGAAATCCTTGCCCTCGAACGACATGTTTTCGGTGTAGCCGTCGCGTCGTGCGATCTGGCCTGCTATACGTACCGCAAGCTTGTTGTCGATCAACGGCACATTGAGCGCCAGCTCCTGTTGATTCCAGTCGTAGCTGCCGACCGTGCTCAGCAGGTAGCCCTCAAGTGTGTAGGTCGGCTTGTGCGTGGTGATGAGTACGGCGCCGGCCGTTGTATTGCGCCCGAACAGCGTGCCCTGTGGTCCTTTGAGCACCTGCGCGGATTCAAGGTCGTAGGTCGGGACGCTACCGCCCCAGGTCGACAGAGGTACTTCGTTGACGTATGTGACCACGGCTGGTTGGCCGCTGCCGACAACGCCGCGCGACATCCCGCGGATACTGAAGACCGTGTTGATCGAGGCGCCGGCGCCCGTAAAATTCACCCCCGGCACGGACGCGGTCAGGTCGCGGATTTCCTTGATGCCTGCACGAAACAAATCTTCTCCCGACAGTGCCGTGAGTGACACCGGCGTGATCTGTGCGCTTTCCTTGCGACGTCGAGCCGTTACGACGACTTCTTCGATACCGCCTGATTGTGGTGACACTTGGTTGTTGGCAACTTCCTCCGGCATGGGAGCTGTTGCCGGAGCGTCAGCCTCTGCGAGCGCTGTCGCTTCCATTTGCGCGAAGGCCATGCTGTTGGCGCCCAGCATCACGCCGAGAGCCGTAAGCGAAGCACCGCAGGTCTTGGAAGCCTGCCTAAAATGCCGTGATGCCATGTCTTAATCTCCCCTATTGTTTGCGATGTACTTGCATTCGCGAAAAGCGTTTGCTCTTGTAGGAATCAATGAACTGCAGTTGCCCGCATCGGTGTCTGCGAGCAAAAGATCTGGCTGCGTGCATCAAGCCGTGGTCCAGGTCAGTGGCAGGCGAAAGGGCTGGATGATGCCGCCCATCTGGCTCCTGATCGGCTCGCCCGGATTGATCGAAAATGGCGGCAGAGCCGCCAGCAGTTCTTCATAGGCGATACGCATTTCCCGGCGTGCGAGGTGAATGCCGAGACAGAGGTGAGGGCCTAGGCCGAACGAGGTGTGTGAGGGTTTGCGGTCCAACCGCACGTCATGCGGGTGGTCGAACGATTGCCGGTCGCGTGATGCCACCGTGGTGCACATGGCCACGCGGTCGCCGGGTCTGATGTCAACGCCGGCAACGCTCGTCTGCTTGATGCAGGTGCGAAAGGTGGTAACGGCGGCGAAGGCGCGCATGAATTCTTCCAAGGCTTCCGGAATACGTTCCGGCTGTTCGCGCAGGAACTGTTGATGCTGCGGGTTCTCGGCCAGGTAGCGGATGTGATTGCCGATGTTGGCGGTCACCGTATCCAGGCCGCCGATGAACAGGTTGAAGGCGTAGCCGAGCAGCTCGTCGTCGCTCCAACGGCGGCCGTCGACCTGCGATGTCATAACGGCGCTGACAACGTCGTCGCCGGGCTCCTGCCGGCGTTGTGCGATCACCGCACGGAGATAGTCGACGGATGAGCGCACGCTGTCGCGCATGACTGAAAAATCGCCGGAGTGAAGCACGCCTTGCGCCCACTTCTGGAATTCCCATATGCGTTCCTGGGGCAGCCCCATCATGTCGAGCACCACGGCTACTGGAAACGGATAGGCGAAATCGCTCATCAGTTCGCAGCCGCCCTTGTGCTTGATGCGTTCAATCAGGCTGCGTGCCCTGAAGCGCAGGCTCTCTTCCAGGCTCTTCATCTTCACCGGCGAGAACAAGGGGTTCAGGGCGACGCGGTATTTGCCATGTTCGGGCGGATCGATTTCGGTTGGTACTTGGTTCCAGCTTTCGCCGATGAAGCCGGCGACATTGCTGTAGCCCTTGCTGGAGAAGTGTTCCAAGTCGAAGAAGATGTGGCGCAAATCCTCGTTGCGGCGGAACAGCCAGGCACCGCCGCGTCCGCCTGGCACGATGCCGAGGGCATAAGTGGCATCAGGCCCTTCGCACGCCGAAGGAACAATTTTGTGCCAAGGATTGGTATCGGTGTAGCGGCCCATCACCAGCGGAAAATCCACTTCCACCAGTCCGTGCGGCACATGATCGGGAATCGCCGCAGGAACGGTCGCGCTTGCGACGCCTTCACTGTTCATCGCATCACCTCTTTCGCTGAAGGAGTGCTGGCACGAGCCATCACCAACGCCGGCGAAGCTGCACGGCGAGCCCGCGCTGGCGTAGGGCCGCTCCGCGCTCCTCGCGCGTGAGCCTCGGGCTGTCGGGGGGCATCGCTTCGTCGAGCCGGGCCAGTGGGATAAGACGCAGCGAGGGCCGGGGCGCCGAGCTCGCTTCCATCCAACGCAGCATCAGCGTCCCCTCGGTGTAGCCGCCGGTATCCAGCCAGTTGGCGAAGCCAGGGTCGTCGTGGGTGATCACCACGCATAGCCGGCCGTCGGCGTCGATATGTGCCTGGCGCGCGTTGATGCTGCTGAAGCGCTTGCTCCAATCGATCGTGCGCCAGAGCGGATCGTTGATCTGTATGTTCCAGTAGCGCGCATGCTCCGGCACGTCAGTTTCAAGTACCAGCGCCTGGCCGGCTTCGAGCCGGAACAGGCACTGGTAGTAATGTTGTCCGGCGATGCCTCCACGGCCGGCCCAGTCGTCACGCTCCAGCCGGTTCACGAAGCCCCTGTCGCGCTGTCCTTGCAGGTACGTGGCCGCGAAGCCGAGGACACGCAATGGATAGTCGGCGAGCCGTTGCAGTCGCGCTGCGATCTGCTCCGGCGAAAGCCGCTGCACGCCATGCGGCCCATCGACGCATTCGATGGCGAAACGTGCTTCCGGTGCCTGTGCCCAGTCGTAAGCCGCCTGTCGCGCCGTCAAGGTGGTGGCCGCAACGTCAAGCTTGAACCAGTCGCCTTGCCAATCGGCCGGGCGCTCGCCGCTGAGCAGTACATCGAAAGCGCCGTTGGCTCCGAGCTGCAGGTTGTCCACATCCAGCACACCGACCGAAGGTCCGAGTTCGTCCATGGGGCCAAGACCACCGGCACCGATGTCGAACACCAGAAACAGCCCCTTGCCGCGCGTTCCGCTCAGGCGGTAGGCATGACGTCCGTCGATACGGGCGCAGGCATAGATGAAGTCGGGATTGGTGCCCAACATCGGAATGGCGCTACTGGCCAGGGGCACGAAATCCGGGTGTAGGGGATCTAGAAACAAGCCGAGCGTTCCGGCGGCCAGTGCCTCGAACAGTAAGCGGCTGCCCTCTTGTTCGAGTTCCGCCGGCGACAGGCCATGGAAGCCTTGCAGCACTACGCAGCCTGTCTCGCCCAGCCTGGCGAGATAGTCTTGCCAGCCGGGCAAATGCTCAGAGGTAGTCACGGTAGGCCTCGATGTAGTCTGCGTAGGCATCGCGCACCATCGCCGGCGTCAGCCCGAAATCCTCGAGTTGATAGCGATGGCGACCGTGCTTACCGGAAGGATTCGCCGCAAGCCAACGCTTGACACCGGCTTCGGCTTCCACCCTGAACGTCCAGCCTGCATGACGATAGATGCCGGAGACCGCGGCGACGGGATCTGCCACGAGATCGGCATAACGCAGGTCGTGGATCGACAGCTCGGGATGGGCCGCGCGATACGCCATCATCCGCACCTGTCCGTCGTGCCACAGACGCAACATCTCGCGGCCCAGAGCGACGCGATCGATGCTGTCGAAGGCGAAGCCGCGCAACAGTTCGATCAGACGCGAAATCGACGGCACGACTTCCACTGGATCGCGGTGAGGTTGAACCAGAATCGCATCCGGATACACCGAAAGCAGTTCAGGGAGGCTGTACATGTGCTCCTGAATCTTGAGCACCCAGTGCTTGCGCCGGTTGCGCCACGATAGATGCTGAAGCCACATCTTGTGGACCTCGTAGCGAAAGCTCTTGTCGGCCTGCAGAAACCAGCCGTAGTAAGACGGAACCCGGTACGACATCACCGGATTGGAGCTGAGGAATGAAGTCGTCATGAACGAGCCACATTCCTGCGGCATGCGCGCGCCGATCGGATGCGCCGCGAGCAAGTCGGCGAACGGTCCGCTGAATTCCCGTTCAACGAACGCATCGAATGCGGCGATGCGTGGGTCGTCGTCGAAGCTCGCAGCCTCCGGCGGTGGATCGGGTGCGGCCACCTCCCACATCAGTGGTGTACGGACGTCTGGATCGGCGCTCATCAAGCCCTGCAGAATGCTGGTGCCGCAGCGCGGCAGCCCCAGAACGAACAGCGGTCGTTCGATGGCCACCTCACTGATTTCCGGATACCTCCGGCGGTAGTCGGCGATGGTCTGCAGGCGCTGCAGATCGTGGTGGATATCGTCGAGCGCTCGGCGCGATCCCGTATCCGACATTCCGGGCTCCTGCTCCAGCGCGGACAGCAAGGACTCGAGCCCGTCATGAATGCCGATGCGTAGCGACTCCGACAGATCGTATTGCGCTAGCAAGGCGCCGGCGTCGGGATAGTGGTGACTTTTGGTGAAGGTGTTCACGGGGAATCTCTTGGCTCGATCACTTGCCGAGGGGCTAGCCGGCGGTGGTGCCTTGATCGACGAGATAGCAGGCACCATGAATCGCGCGTGCCCGATCCGATGCCAGAAACAGAATCACCTCTGCGACGTCCTCCGGCTCCGTCATCGAACGAAGGCCGGCGTAGCGGTAGATCAGCGACTGGTCCATGTCGTCGCCGAAGCGGGCGGTCAGTGCTAGTGGTGTCTTCATGCCGCCCGGTGCGACGGCATTGATGCGTACGGGCTCGTGCACGAACTCCATTGCCAGCGAGCGCGTAAGGCTGAGCACGCCGGCCTTTGTGGCCGCGTACGGCGCGGTGTAGGCCTGACCGAGGAACGATGCCGTTGACGCCACGTTGACGACGTTGCCCTTGGCAGCGATCAGGTGCGGCATCGCCGACTGGATCATGAAAAACGGTGCGGTGAGATTGCAGGCCAGCAGGCGGTTCCAATCCGCTGGTGTGACCTGTGCCAGACGATGAAAGTCCAGAACGCCGGCAATATTCAGCAATACATCCAGCCTACCGAATCTAGCCAACGTGGCCGCGACCACACGCGCGCAGTTGGCCGGCTCGCTGATGTCGCCATCGACGGTGAACACCGGAGCGGTGCGCTCTGCGATCAAGGCCTCGGTGTCGCTCAAGCCCGTATGGTTCAGATCGGTCAGCGCAAGCGTCGCACCGGCGGCCGACAGCTTGAGCGCGGTGGCGCGGCCTAGCCCCGATGCTGCGCCCGTCAC
This sequence comes from Gammaproteobacteria bacterium, assembly GCA_022599775.1. GTDB lineage: Bacteria > Pseudomonadota > Gammaproteobacteria > Nevskiales > Nevskiaceae > Banduia. The sequence goes on along the minus strand of JAHZLQ010000053.1, from coordinate 2,568 downwards.
CAGTACCACCTTGCCCGCAAATTCTTCGCTCATATGCGCCTCCTGCAGGGCCTATCCGAGTTGCCGCACCAGGCGCCCGGTGTCCAGGTCTTCGAATGCCGCGGCCATGCGCAGCAGGCTTACCGTCGTGACGGTCGGTCCGTAATGCGAGGCCGGTGTCGTCAGCCAGCCGATGTAGAGGCCCCAGATCATCGCGCGGCGATACTCGGTCCAGGTTTCCTCGAAACCGGGCGCATGCACCCCCAGCGATGTCAGCGTCTGCAGGTAGCCGGTCAATAGCTCGCGCTCGTGCTCGCGACGGTCCGCAATAGGAAGCGCGGTAGCGATGAGGTACGCGACATCGTGCACGGCAGGGCCACGCATCATCAGTTGCCAGTCCAGCAGACCGCCCTCACCGGAAGGCAGTAGATAGGTATTGCCGATATGTGTGTCGCCGTGGATGATGGTTTGCGGCAGCGTCTGCTGAAAAACTTGCAACGCATTGACACCCTCACACAGCTGATCCGCGCTCCAGCCCAGGCTCTGCACGATCTCACGTTTGATCTGATCGGTCTCGACCTCGCGGCGGATGTGTGGCGGCACGAACTCGTGCATGTGTCCGGCAACACCGCCGATCAGGTGCGTTTCCACCCAGGCGAGGTCGCCCGTGAAGCGGGGCGAGCACCAGAATTTCGCGTGCAGGTGTGCCAAGGTTTCGAGCAGGCTTCTTACCTGCTCCACGCCAATGGCGTCTGTCACCTTGGGGAAGCGCGCGCCGGAGGGCATCAGGTCCTCGAGTACCAGCGCGAACAGGCCGCTCTCGGGGTCGAAGCTGCTGCCGAGGTGTCGCGGTGCCTGGATATCGCACTCCGCGCGAAGCCGGCCATAGAATGCGACTTCGTTGCTGTAGAACGGCTCGCAGATGCGATCAAGCACTCGCGCCATCTTGACCACGAGGCGCGTGGGTAGACCGCGCGCTGCAGCCGCGTATTTCACGGCGATGGTGGCGCGTCCTGAAGTGGAGACCATGTCGGCTCCGAACATCTGTGCATCCAGAACCTGCACCGAATCGACGGCGACCCCCATCAACTCGGAAAGCAGTGCTGATGTCAGGTCTGCCGGCGTACGCGGCAGCTGTGTCGGCGATTTCATGCTTCCCCCTCGCTGAGCTCTGCGGGCGAGTGCGTCGTGCGCATGGCCACCCGCCAACATGGCTTCATTTCGTTAGAAACGCGTAGAACGCGACCGCAGCTTCCCGCCGATGCAGGTGGGCGGCGCTGATGTCTTCGATTCGCACCAGGTGGTATTCCCCGGCGGTTGAAGCGCAATGCGTCATGGGATGTCTCCTCCGATGACTTGATTTAGTTATGTTTCGAAGTATGGATCAGATTCTGTTTTCTGGCAATGAAGGTTGCCGAGGGGCGGCTTTCGAATGGGAAAAATGCCCTTTGTAGTTAAGGAATTGTCGTGAATTCCTTGCCTTATACCGCCTTGGCCTCTTCCAGCGTCTGGAAAACATCAAAGATAATTAATCTATTATAATTAATGCATTACATTTATATAGAATCGCGCCACGCCCCAAATTGGTAAATGTGTGAGATCAAGGACAAGGCCCATTTCACCAATGGTGTGGTGCCGTGCGATGGCGTCCATGTGGTGTGGCTGGCCTTGCTGGGCCTGAGTCGCGGCCGGCACTTCCTGCTCAGCGGAGCGGGGGTTTCCGCAGCCAAAGCCCTGGAGCTAGGTTTTGTCGTGGGTGTGCTGTCGTCCGAACGGCTGTTGCCGAGAGCCTGGGAGCTCGGCTTCGTGAGCAAGCCGCGTCGTACCTTGCAGGTCACGCGCAGTTGATTCGCGCGGCAGTGGCGCAAGCGCATGCACGACGAACTCGGCTATGGGTTGATGCTCGACGCGGGGCGGCGAAGTTCGTCATCCCGTCGCCCGCTACAATCTGATGAACCTGCTTGTTGAAGGGGCAAGCCATTTCAGCGTCGAGGCTTGCATTGGTTTGACCGCATTCCGTTGGTGTGGCTGCCGGCCCGACTCGGCCCACCTTGTGCATCGCGACGAGGACGAACAGACATGACATCCGCCGCAACCCTGCGACAGCCAACTGAAAAGAAGGGATTGCGGCGGATCATGCTCGCCGCGCGTGACGAGTTCTGCCGTGCCGGGCTCGCGGGCGCCAAGCTCGACGTTATCGCGATGCAGGCCGAGGTGAGCAAGCAGCTCATCCATCACTACTTCCGAACCAAGACAGAGTTGTATGTTGCTGTCGTGGACGAGATTTCGGCGCTGATGATCGACGAGCTGTCGCGGCCGTCCTATGAGGAGCTTCCGCCAGTGGAGGCGCTGCGTCTGTATTTCCACGGAGTGTTCGACGTGCTCGTGCGCTGGCCTTTCGCGGCGGGCCTGTTCATCGACGAAAGCCTCTACGAGGCGGAGCATCTGCCTAGCAGCCTGTCGGGCTTTCGCTGTGGCTCCGGGCTTTGAATTCGGCGTGGATATTGCGTCATAAGGCGTTGATGCAATGAAGATTTAGGGGCTTGTATGGCAACCAAATTCATCTCGGTGGATCGCGACACGGACTTT